>JAZSNX010000196.1:0-9912 GCA_045536665.1 Eubacteriales bacterium | reverse complement strand
GGGGCGATTCACGAATCGCCCGTTTGGATAATTATGGTGTCACACGGCGGGCGATTCGTGAATCGCCCCTACGAAATTGCAATTTAAACGCACCGACAAATCCTAATTTAAATTTACGGTAAAACTGTATCCCAAAATCTTAGAAAAGAGGTGATATTATGAGAGGTACTTGCGACGGTCTTGTTATCCGAGTGAGCGACTATGGCGAGAACGACAAGCTGCTTACCGTACTCACGGCGGAGAATGGCAAGATCTTAGTTACCGCCAAGGGGGCGCGCTCCGTTCGCAGTAAGATGCTCTCGGTATCACACCTTTTTGTGTACGCTAATTTTGAATACTACGAAAAGAACGGCAGAAAATGGCTGTCGGGCGGCTCGGTAAACGACAGCTTCGCCTCGATAAGCTCAGATATAACGGACTTTGCGCTCGCGTCGTATATCGTTCAGCTCGCCTCGGAGATAACGGGCGAGGGTGTGCCCGCCGAGGACGTTCTGCGAATGACTCTTAACACCCTATACGCTATTGAGCATAAGCTAAAGCCACACGCCATCATCAAAAGCGCGTATGAGATATTCGCCGCGCTTGTGTCGGGCTTCTCGCCTGACGTCCTCGCCTGCGCTGAATGCGACTGTGTCGAAAGCGAGAGTGAATGGTGGCTTGACGTTATGAACGGACGCATAATATGCGGAGCTTGTCTTAGCGAGAAGAGCAGGGGCGCTGAGATACAGCCGACCGACGCTCTTATGACGAGAAATATCCTTCTGCCTCTTGACAACAGCGCTCTCGCGGCTTGGAGATACGTTATGAGCGCGCCGCTCAAAAGAGTGCTTGCTTTTAACGTAAGTGACGGCGAAAGTCTCTCTCTTTTAGCGAGAAGCACCGAGGAATACATAATAAACCATCTTGAAAGAAGCTTTGAAACACTTGAATTTTATCACACTGTAAAGGAGTGATACGGCATAAATGAACATTACCGAAAAAACATTATCCACACTTGAATTCGATAAAATAAGACAAATGCTCGCGGATGTCTGCCCGACAGAAGGCTCAGCGCGCCTTGCTCTTTCTCTAACTCCTACCGACAGGATAGACACAGCGAGAGAGAGACTTGTCCGCACGACTGACGCCAAAAGGCTTTGCGACGCTAAAGGAATGCCGTCGTTCGGCGGTGTAGTGGACGTATCGGACATATGCGAAAGAGCGCTTAAGGGAGCGGTGCTTACCCCAAGGGAGATACTTGACGCGGCAACCGTGCTTAGCAGCTCACGTCAGCTTCTTGACTATATCAGGTCAAACAGGCTTTTCGCCACAGTCCTTGACGAGACCTTTGAGCGTTTGCTCCCCAACAGACAGCTTGAGGACAGGATAGCCCGTTCTATTATCTCCGAGGAGATGATAGCCGACGAGGCAAGCACAGCGCTTGCTGACGTTCGCAGAAAGATAAGAGTCGCCAACATAAAGGTAAGGGAGACGCTTGCCAAGTACACAGGCGGAAGCTATTCAAAATTTTTGCAGGACAATATCGTGACTCAGCGTAACGGGCGTTACGTTATACCCGTAAAGGCTGAGCATAGAAACGACATCAAGGGACTTATCCACGATACCTCGTCGTCGGGCGCTACCGTATTTGTCGAGCCTATGGCGGTGGTCGAGGCAAACAACGAGCTGACTATGCTTGAGGCAAAGGAGCAGCACGAGATAGAGCGCATACTCGCCGAGCTGTCGGGTGAGATAGCGAGTATCGCTCCATCTCTACTTCTCAATTACAGAAACATCACCGAGCTTGGCTTTATATTCGGCTGCGCCGAGCTGTCAAGAAAAATGGACGCCTGCGAGCCTGTGCTTACGGAAACGAGAAGCTGTACGCTCAAAAGAGCGAGACACCCGCTCATTGACAAAAAAACGGTCGTTCCCATCACGCTCTCTATCGGCGGTGAGTACGACACGCTTATAATCACAGGACCTAATACAGGCGGTAAGACTGTAACGCTCAAGACCCTCGGACTGTTCGCCGCTATGGCGCAATCGGGACTTCACCTGCCTTGTGACGAGGGAAGTGAGCTTTGTATATTTGAGAAGATACTCGTCGACCTTGGCGATGAGCAGAGCATAGAGCAGTCGCTCTCCACGTTCTCGTCTCATATGGTGACCATAGTTTCTATCGTTAACGAGCGTAACGACCGCTCGCTCGTGCTGTTTGACGAGCTTGGCGCGGGAACAGACCCCGTTGAGGGCGCGGCGCTTGCCATTGCGGTTATCGAGGATATGAGAAGGGCGGGGGCGATATGTCTCGCCACGACACACTATACCGAGCTTAAGACCTACGCGCTTGACACCGAGGGAGTGTGCAACGCGTCGTGTGAGTTCGACGTTGAGACCTTGCGTCCTACCTATAAGCTGATAATCGGTACGCCCGGTAGATCAAACGCCTTTGCCATATCCGAAAAGCTCGGACTTCCGAGAGCGATAGTTGAGCGAGCTGGCGAGCTTGTGGGAACGGAGAACAAGAAGCTTGAGAATATACTCGGAGAGCTTGAGGCTACGCGCATACAGACCGAAAAGCAGCTTGAGGAAGCTAAAATGATGAAGCTCGAATACGAGCAGTTCAAGGTGCGGTCGGAGGCTGATATCGCAAAGAGATTCTCGGACGCCGAAAAGGCGCTTGAGAGCGCGAGAAGCAAGGCGCAGAATATGGTGGACAGCGCGAAGATATCCAGCGACTTCATAATGGAGCAGATGGACAAGCTCAAGAAGCAAAAGGATTCAGAGAGACTCGGCGACGAGCTTGACAGGGCAAGGCGCGAGATAAGAGAGCACCTGAGAGCCAACAGTGACAAATACGACCCCGTTCAGAAGAAAACGGTGGGCGACTATAAGCTGCCGAGAGCCTTGCGCAAGGGAGACGAGGTATATATCGTCAGCCTTGATAAGCAAGGGTATCTTACCGAAGACCCTGATCGCTCGGGCAAGGTAGGCGTGCAGATAGGGCTGATAAAGACCAAGGTCAAGATAAGCGACCTGCACCTTGTTGAGCGTGAGGCAGAGGTGAGTGTAGGCGGAAAGACGCAGAAGCTCTCACAGGTAAGAGTGAGTGTCAGCCGAGACTTCAAGGGCGAGGTCGACCTCAGAGGAATGACGGGCGACGAGGCGTGGAGCATAGTTGATAAATATTTCGACGACGCGGCAATTGCTGGATTTCATAGCGTAAGACTGATACACGGCAAGGGCACGGGAGCGCTCAAGAGCGCCCTTTGGCGATATCTTAAGGCGGACAGGCGAGTAGCGTCCTTCCGCATAGGACAGTTCGGCGAGGGCGACGGCGGCGTTACCGTAGTCGAGTTGAAGTAAATAATTATTTGGGGAAGCTTCTTTTATGAAGCTTCCCCTTAAAAGTCTTTAAAATGATTTAAGCGTCTGTCAAACAACATAAAAAAGAACCGTTGGCGTTTCTCTGTTGTTCCTAACGGAGGATTGTAGGCACTGATTTCGGCAGAGGACTTGCTTTCTCTGCCGATTTGTGTTATACTAGGACTAACGAAAAAGCCTCTCCCTTTGAGAAAGGTGGCGGCGAAGCCGACGGAGAGGGCAAAATGTAGCGAGTACCATTAAAGAAAAATAATGCGTTGTTAAATGTCGCAAGAATTTTACGCCGTAACATGACTAGGCAAGAAAAGCATTTATGGTATGATTTTTTGCGATATTATCCGGTAAAGATATACAAACAACGTATCATCGATAATTTTGTTGCAGACTTTTATTGTCATAGTGCTCGTCTTGTGATAGAGCTTGACGGTTCACAGCACTATACAAGCCAAGGCAAAGCGCACGATGAGGCAAGAACTGAAATTCTTGAAAGATACGGAATTTATGTTTTGCGCTTTTCCAATAAAGACATAGATGAAAATTTTGACGGCGTTTGCCGAATGATCGACAGAATGATCAATGAGAGAATTGAAACCTTGCCGTAAAATGCCCTCTCACCCGCTACCGCGGGAGCTCTCCCAAAGGGAGAGCCTTTGGGAGAGCGCAACCTTAGGGGTATGGGCTTTGCCTGACGAGTTTGTAATACAAAGGCGAAACTTGCGATAAAACAAATGAAGGAGGATCTATATATGACAATCAAAGAAATATGTGATATATTAAGATCAGGCTTGTATAACAATGGTTTTGAGTACGGTTTTATTTTGAACGGTCAAAAATACAAGCCGAATATGAATGACGGATTTGACAACGAATACTACCATTTTTCAAATACGATTTACCTTGTTCAAGAGCCGAAGGTTACGCTAAAAGAAAAAATCGGCACTTGCATAGATGTTGTATTAGTTATGAAGTCTATACTTGATAAACTGAACGTTTCGTGTAAGATATGGCTGCTACATAATAAAAAGAAAAATAAGATGCATACAATATTGACCTTCTCATCTGAAGATAAAGTTGTATATTTAGAGCTTACCCCTCAATCCTCTAAAAAATGGTATGGACAAGAAATTATTTATTCTAACGAACAGGCGTTGTTGCAAGAACACAAAAATAACGGTTATGACATTTCCGATGTAACAGATTTGATTATCATTGGAGAACAACCATCATTTTTGTTAGAGAATATAAACTGATTATTTTACACAAAACACCCCGACAGACCTTGAAAATCTGTCGGGGTAATTATTGTTTACTACGGAGCAAATCTACGACATATGAGAAAACCGATTGCGATTTCTCCGCTAAGAACAACACGCTTTACAAACGGTTCTTTTTTATTATTTATGATAATGCGTACCCTTAAGGATATTAAATCCTCTATATACAGCCTCAAGGAGTATCACCCTCATAAGCTGATGCGGGAATGTAAGCTTTGACACCGACAGGCGGTAGTCACAGGTGTTCTTGACGGTGTCGTCAAGCCCGTGCGAACTTCCTATCACAAGGCAAAGCTCGGAATGTGTCGCGCTGATGCTATCGAGCTTTTCGGCAAGCTCCTCCGAGGACATCTGCTTGCCCTCAACGCAAAGCGCTATCTTGTATGCTCGCTTTGGCATCTCGGCAAGTATCTTCTCCGCTTCCTTTGACAGCGCGTTCGCAATCTCCTTGTCAGACGGATCGTCCGAGAGCTTTTCCTCCTTGAGCTCAACAAGCGTGAATCTGCAAAAGCCGCCAAGCCTTTTTTGGTATTCCGCCGCGGCGTCTCGCAGATACCCCTCCTTAAGATTTCCAACCGCTATAAGTTTTACCGATATCATATCGCACCTCCAATAAAGCACAGCTCCGTAGGTGTGTCGGGAGACGCTACGCATATCTCGACAGTGTCGTCGGATATAGCGCCGTGTACCTCGTCGAACGCAAGCTCGGGGCGATTGTTCTCTCGGCTAAGGTGCGCGAGTATAAATCCCCGTGTTCCTTTTCTCGCAAGCTCCGCGGCGAAAAGCGCGCTGTCGCAGTTTGAGAGGTGACCTCTCTTTGAGCTTATGCGCTTTTTGAGGTCGTAGGGATATGGACCGTCCATAAGCATCTGCTCGTCGTGGTTTGCCTCAAGCACCACCGCCTCACAGCCAATAAGCGCTTCTCTTATGCGCTCGGACACAAAGCCGATGTCGGTAGCCACGCCAAGCGTGTGCCTGCATTCTCCGCAAGAGAGCTCTACGCGGTAGCAGACGCTCATCAGGCTGTCGTGTGGGGTGGGGAAGGCGGTCACCTTCATATTCCCGACATCAACGCAGAACGAGGCGTCGTGTCTCACAAGGCAGGAATGAACAGCCGCCGACGGATCTCTGTCAAGCTTTTTTGCCGACTTTTCGGTGATATGTATAGGGATATGATGCTTTTTTGAAAGAGTTTCGAGAGCGGAAATGTGGTCGCAATGCTCGTGTGTTATAAAAATGGCGTCTATCTTGCCGATATCCGAGCCTATATCACACAGCTTTGCGCAGAGCGCGCGAGCGCTCTTGCCCGCGTCTATGAGGATAGACGTCTCACCCGATGAGATAAAGGTGCAATTACCGTCCGAGCCCGAATAAAGCGTTACAAGTCTGTAGCTGCTCATTTGAGAAATATGTCCTGAAGGAGCGGGATAGCGAACAGCTCGATTATATCCACAACGAAGGTAAACGCAAAGGCGAATATGAGTATCAGCAGAGGGCGGGACTTGCGAAGCCTCTCTTCTCCGTCCTCGATAAACTCACGCTTTTGCTCGGCGCTCCAGCTGTCGGGGAGCATCTCCTCGGTGACGCCTCTTCGGGAAAAGCCCCTGTTGTATATAACGTATCCGAGAATGACCGCAGTAGCCACCGCAAGGTATATTCCAAGCACTATCTCGAAATACTTCTGCGTCATCATAAACCTGTAAAGAGAGAATATGACGGCGGTCGCTCCTATCATAACAAGCAGTCTGGCAAGGTTTCGCAGTGTGACCTTTTTATCCGTCACTCCCTCGCTCTTGCCCGCTATTCTCTTTTGCCCTCGCTTTCTTGACATTCCTTTATATCCCTTTCCTTAAAATACTTTAACTGCTCCAACGGGACGGATACGGAGCACTATGCAAGCGCCTTCTCCGAAAACTCCATCCATAAGAGAGCGGTAGCCCTCGACAAGCTCGGTGGGAACGTAGCACTGCGTCGTGCCCGCAAAGCCGCCGCCGTGAACTCTCCAAGCGGCTCTCTTATCCGAAAGATAATTTTCGGCAAGACAAAGGGCAAGCGACAAGCCCTGCTCAGTAAGATTCTTTGTGGTATATACGTTCTGCAGGTAGCAGAAGGACGATCTTCCCGAGGACAGCACCTCGGCGAAGAACGCGTCAAGGTCGCCCGCGACAAGTGCCGACTTCTGAGCGGCAACTCTCTCGTTCTCGTTAAGGAAGTGCATAGCGCGCAGAATTGCTCTGTCTCCAACCTTTTTTCTAAGCTCGGGTATCTCACGGATAAGCTCCGCCTTGTCGACCTCGCGGAGTACCGCCTTGCCGAAATGAGCGGCAACAGCCTTCATCTCCTTGGGAACGGAGGCGTAATCGTCGGTAAGGTCGGCGTGGTTTCCGCCCGTGTCAACGATGCAAAGGTTGTAGTTCTCGGTGGACAGGTCGAAGTCTATCTTGTCGATAACGGGAGACTTAGGATTCTTGAAGTCGATAGCGATGATTCCGCCGACAGCGCACGCCATCTGGTCCATAAGACCGCAGGGCTTGCCGAAGAAAACGTTCTCGGAGAACTGAGCGAGCTTAGCTATCTCAACGTTGTCCACGCGACCGTCGTTATACATATGATTGAGAATATTTCCTACCATATCCTCAAATGCAGCGGACGAGGAAAGTCCCGAGCCCTTGAGTACGTTTGAGGTGGTATAAGCGTCAAAGCCGCCAATGGCGTAGCCTTCCTTGACAAATCCTTGCGCCATACCCGCAACGATCGATTCGGACGTGCCGAACTTATCGCTAACGGGAGCGGTGTAAAGAGCGGTATCAACAACATCCTCGGGGAATCCCTCGCTCTTTATGCGAATAACTCCGTCGTCTCTCTTTGCCGCAACGGCAATTATATCAAGGTCAATAGAAGCGGCAACTACGCAGCCGTAGTTGTGATCGGTATGATTGCCCGAAAGCTCGCTTCTGCCCGCGACGGAGAAAAGGGAGATATCCCTGTCGCCAAAGAGCGCCTCGAACTCGTCGATAGCCTTAAGGTATCTTGCCTTTTGAGCATCAAGCGCCGCCTCTCCGTATATGTACGTGAGCGTTTTGTCAAGCGCGCCCGCATTTATTTGTTGCTTTGTCATAGATGTGTTCATAAAACGACCTCCATATGAATTTACAGTATAACATATAATACAAATACTATTATAACATTTTGCCCTGATTTAAGCAATAGCTTTTTTATGAATTTTTTGTTTTTTTATGTTCAAATGCTCTTGAAAAAGAGGGCGGTATGTGATAAAATAACCGTATAAGAGTGTAATACACAGAAAAGAGGAAAGCAAATGTTTATTTATAACAAGGTCGACATAGAGAAGATAGCGACAGCTGGTAAGAGCAATAGTAATCCGTCTCTTGCCGTGACAAACAGAGGAAGGCTGTTTTTGAGCTATCAGACAGAGCGAGCTGTCTTTGCGATAAGCTCTGAGGACGGCGGCATAAGCTGGAGCGCGCCGCTTGCGGCGGTAGCCGTAGGCGAGGGTGAGACCGTGTTTGACAGCCGTCTTTGGGTAGACCCCGAGAACAGGCTCTGGTTTATGTGGTCGGTGCTCGGAGAAAACAGAGCGGAGTGCGCTATTTGCTCCGATGCTGATGCCGATACGCTCGAGTGGGGCGAGGCGCGCACGCTCGATTTCGGTCTTATGCTCTCTCGTCCTCTTGTCGCCACCGACGGCTCGTGGCTGTTTTTGTCGGGAGTGACAAAAAAGGAGCTTGACGCAAGAGGTAAGGCAGAGGGCAAGGCACGGGGGCTTTACTTCTACGAAACAAGGGACAGAGGCGAGACCTTCTCTTTGAGAAGCAAGCCTTTCGCGAATACTATGAGCTTTGAGGCTATCACCGCTGTCGAAAAGGTGCTTTATAGCAGACCGAACGGAGTTGATATTGAAAGCAAAAGCTTTTATACCGTATACGCACAGGTGGCATACGGCTTGGCAAAGCTGGTATCTCCCGACGGCGGCGTTGGCTTCAGGGCTGAGGCAGACAGTACCTTCGGCTCGTATTTTTCACAGTTCGACGTTATGAATATAGGTCCGTTAGACGAGAAAGGATTCGTGCTTGTCAACAATATGCGCTTTGCCGAGGGTGGCAAAATGTGCCTTTGCGCGCTTGTGTCAAACAATCGAGGTGACTCCTATCAGGGAGTGCTTGAGCTTGAGAGTCCTGACGTTGGAGCGTACTCCCCCGACATCGCCTATTTCGAAGGAACTATATACGTGGCTTACGCAAGAGACGTCGCAAATGGCAGACGTGAGATAGCAATAGCTAAGTTTACAAAGCAGGACGCGCATAGCTTCGGACTTACCGAGGCATCGTCTTATCTCGGTAGAGCGGTCGTTTGATAACTTTATTAGAATATAGGGGGGTAAATCCAGAATGAAAAGACATTTATCAAGATTTTTGTGCCTTTTGCTTGCGGCGCTTTTGCTCGTGGGCTGTACGGGGAAGGACAAATGCGCGGACGATGGCGTCGCACCTCCCTCGGACACACCGCCAAGTGAGGATAAAGCACCAGAGGGCGCTTTTCTCAACGGAGTTGATATTTCGGAGTATTCCATAGTTTATTCCTTGTCAGCCCCCGATTATACCAAGCGCGCGGCAGAGTATATACAGAACGAGATAAAGAAGCGCACAGGCGAGAGACTGTTCCTCAAGTCCGACATCAATGGGCAGACGGGAAGAGAGATAGTCGTGGGCGAGACCTCGAGAGATATCTCGAAAACGCTTGACGCGAATACGCAGTTTACTCAGTTCGCTATACTTGCCGACGACGACCAGATAGCTCTTGAGGGAGATTTCTTTGTCATAGCCGCGGCGGCTTACTTCTTTGTTGAGACCTATATCACGGGTGAGAGCTTCAGCGCAAGCGTTCCTATGAAGCCTTGCGTTCACGAGCCTATCGTCAAGGAGGCGGAGAACTATATAGTTCTTATAGGCGACGGAATGGGACTTTATCAGACACAGCTCTACGACCTTTACGCGGGCTCGTCCATCGTGCCAAAGGGCTTTGACGACGGAGAGACGCAGTTTTACGGATATATGCTTGAGAGTCAAGGCTTTTGCCGCACGAACTCGCTCTCGGGTACTACCGACAGCGCGGCGGCAGGCACGGCGCTTGCCGCGGGCTATAAGACAACCAACCGACTTCTCGGAAAGAATAAGGACTATAGAGACGTAATGTCTATAACCGAGCTTGCCGGCTCTCTCGGAATGGCGACGGCGGTGATGTCGACGGAGAC
>JAZSNX010000056.1:0-4587 GCA_045536665.1 Eubacteriales bacterium | reverse complement strand
TGAGCATGCGGAGTATTTCTGTGGTCTTACCGCTGCCGTTATTTCCAAAAATAAACTTTATCATTTTGCTTCCTTTCGGATATTATCAGAATATTTCGGTAATATTTTTTGCGTATTTGTTGATCACTCTTTTTCTAAGGGTAAAATAATAGTGTCTGCGTACCATTATCACGTTGTCCGTTTCATAGCGTGAGAGTAAGTACGGCTTTTTTGAGTCGCTAATTCCCAGCGTTTTTATCGGAGAGGGCGAGACTATAACGACAGTGTTATTTTCGTCCTTGGCAAGCTCACATACCATAAATCGGAAATAAGAGTCTTTATCAAAGGCACGTGCCTTTGGAGGAAACAACAGAAATACGTTCTTGCCCTCAATGACCGTTTTGTTTTTACGATTGCGCTTTTGGGCGGAAAACACCGTGAGAAGAACGGATATATGTGATATAGTAAGAGATATCGGAATGGAAATGACAAGAGCTGATGTGGATAGCAAAAGCAGAGCGCCAGTCTCAATAAAAGCAAACAGGAAGGACGCTATCCTCAGAGTCATAGTGATAAAGGTGTATCGGCGGATAAAGTTAAGAATACGTCTGTATACCTTAAAAACAGAGGTCTGCTTAGCGCGCAGGACAACAGAGGAGGAAAAGCTTTTTTTTGAATACTGCTGCTCAAGATACGCCTGTCTTTCAAAGGTGGGATTTCCATAGTCGTGTCCGTGCTTGAATATAGATGTTCCTCGCGCCTCGTCAAGCTCACGCTTCAAAAGACTGATCTCACGGCGAAGCCGTTTGTTTTCATCGGATAGCCTTTTTAGCTCTTCAAAGTCCTGTCCGTTTTTGTTCTTCATATACCACCTCGTGATCACCGTATAAATATGATTATCCACTATATATTTTATCATAATTCGTAGATAAAAACAAGGATAATCGTTCATTTTTGCATAGTTTTTACTATAATTCAACAACTATTACAAATTTCTTCAAAAAACCGTCACAAAATCAATTTATAATGTTAAGTGGAAAATAATATTCAAATCGGAGGTTGTTATGAACAATGATTTTGAAAATGAAAATAAAAAAATAGGAGAGGACAGCAATGATGTTGAAAACTTTAAAGATCTCGGCGAAAGCGGCAAAGAGGATAAAAAGAGCGCTCAAGCTCAAGAGACGGATGATCAACCGAAAGGGGAGAATGATCCGCGCGAAGAAGAGAGCGCTGATATCCAAGGGCAGACAAATAGTCAAGACAGCGCGCAAGCTTCGCAAGGCGTTTGCGCGAATGCTGTAAGCTCGTCAACACCGTCCCAAAGATTTTCCGCGAGCTTTACGCCGCCATACCATACACCGCAATACGCGTCATACCAGAGCAGGACACCGCAGACATCATCTCCTCAAAATAATGAGAGACGAGGCGTAAGCATAGGAGTTCTTGCGCTCATTTGCGCGATATGTACGGTTATAGCTTCAGTAGTCGGCGCGTTTGTGGGCTTTTCACTCAGCGCGGTAAACGACCTTGTAAATAACGACGAGTCTCTTTATATATTTCAGGGTAATAAGGACGTTGAGCTTACCGATATTCCCGAGGGCTCGGAGCATAAGGATCTTTCGGTAGCGCAGATAGCGGCGCTCGTCGGGGAGAGCGTTGTGGAGATAACCACGACGCAGGTGCAGACCAATACCTTCTACGGTCAGTATATAACCTCGGGCGCGGGCAGCGGAGTGATATTCACGCAGGATAACAGCTCGGGATATATAGTAACGAATTATCACGTTATAGAGGGCGCTGACGATATAAGAGTACGCGTAAAGAGCGGAGACAGCTATAAGGATTACAGCGCATCGTATATCGCCGGAGACGACGGTGAGGATATAGCCGTTATCAGGATACACAAGGCTGCCGCTGAGAACTTCGTCGTCGCGACATTCGGAGATAGCAGCAAGCTTTGCGTCGGTGAAGAGGTCGTAGCGATAGGCAACCCACTCGGTCAGCTCGGCGGAACGGTCACAAATGGCATCATAAGCGCGCTTGACAGAGAGATAATCGTGGATAATAACACGATGGTCCTATTGCAGACCAACGCCGCGATAAATCCCGGCAACTCGGGCGGAGGCCTTTTTGATACGTCAGGACTTCTTATCGGTATAGTAAACGCAAAGCAGTCAAGCACGGGAATAGAGGGACTTGGCTTTGCCATTCCGTCCAGCCGCGTTAAGGAAAACGTTATCGATATACTTGAAAAGGGATATATAACGGGCAGACCCACTATAGGCGTGAGCGTAATAGAGCAGGCATACAATACACAGACGCTCGTCGTGGTAACACAGGCCTCGAACACGTCGTTCAGACAAAACGACATAATAACAAAGGTAGGAGACGTCGACATCACGTCCTTGAGTGTGTATAACAATGCTCTCAAGAGCTTGACTATTGGTGATACTGTAAGCATAGTGGTATACAGAAACCGAAGCTACGTGACGGTCAACGTAACGGTTGCGGAGAATACGCTTCCGTATTGAGGAGGAAATGAAAAATGTATAATTTGCTGGTCGTTGACGACGAGGTAAGAATACGCTCGATAATAAAGAAGTACGCGGAATTCGAGGGGCATACGGTAGCCGAGGCGGCGGACGGAATGGAAGCTGTAAGAATGGCGAGAATGACGGAGTACGACCTGATAGTAATGGATATAATGATGCCCGAGCTTGACGGGTTTTCGGCGTGCAGAGAGATAAGAAAGAGCTCGTCCGTGCCGATAATAATGCTGTCGGCAAGAGGTGAGGAATATGATAAGATAAACGGCTTTGAGCTTGGTATCGACGACTATGTCGTAAAGCCCTTTTCACCAAAGGAGCTTATGCTCCGCATTGAGGCTGTGCTTAAGCGAGTCAAGAGAAGCGCCTCGGGTGCTCAAAGGAAGGAGAACGTTATAGTGTCTCTTGACGGCGGCGGACTGCGAGCTGACGTTACGGCGAGAATAGTTTATATAGACGATAAGCGCATAGATATGTCCCCCAAGGAATACGACCTGTTCTTCTATATGCTGGATAACAGGAACGTAGCGCTCTCACGAGAGAAGCTTATCAGCGACGTCTGGGGATACGACTTCTTCGGTGACATAAGAACGCTGGATACGCACATCAAGCTGCTCAGAAAGAGTCTTGGCAGATATGCGGGAATGATAGTAACTCTCAGGGGCGTAGGATACCGATTCGAGGGGTAAGGACTTTTGATATGACATATAGGAACGAAGGATATTTCGATAAAGAAAACGGTGTGAGCTCAAAATGGAAGC
This sequence comes from Eubacteriales bacterium, assembly GCA_045536665.1. Classification (GTDB taxonomy): domain Bacteria; phylum Bacillota; class Clostridia; order Oscillospirales; family CAG-272; genus HGM12713. The sequence continues at coordinate 1,298 of JAZSNX010000056.1, read as the reverse complement.
TTGGTATAAAGTGGAAGACCTGGATGCTGCTCGTTGCCTTTATCGTGTGCGTGCTCGTAAGCATATGGGTGCTTCAGGTGAGTATGCTGAACTTCTTTTATCAGAATTCGCTGTTTTATGAGCTCAAGCAATCCGCGGATGAGATAGAAGCCGTGTTTGGCGACAGCAGAACGCTCAGCCGAGAGATGGATAAGCTTTCAGCTAAGCATTCTCTTGACATATGGGTGCTTGAGAGTATTCCCGATGAACAGGACAAGATGGTCATAAAGGAGACCAACGTCGATGTTGACGAGATAACCGCGGAAAACCTTAAAATGGCTATCATATACGAGCAGGCCGTGAAAAACGGGGGAGAGTATATGGCGACCGTTCCCGTGGAGCGCTTTTGGAACGGACCTACGGTAGAGGTTTTTGAGGATAATTTCGGAGACACGCACGGCACTCCGTCGGTAAGAAGATATACAGATGAAGCGGGAGCTCTGTATTCCCGCGTAACGACTGTTGACGGTAAAACGTATATGCTCGTAGAGTATATAAGCCTGACGCCTATTCAGACTATGACCACCACGCTGAAATATCAGTTTTGGTTTATAGGCGCGGCAATGATACTGATGGCGTTTGTTTTTGCCGTTATACTCTCAAAGATGATAACAAAGCCGATAGTCAAGATGAACGACGCGGCAAAAAAGCTTGCGGAGGGCAACTACGAGGCAGACTTTTCGGGCAAGGGCTATAGGGAGATAAACGAGCTTGCGATGACGCTCAACTACGCCTCAAGTGAGCTTGCCAAGACAGATAATCTCAAAAAAGAGCTTATATCCAACATATCTCATGACCTTCGAACTCCCCTTACCATGATAAAGGGATATAGCGAGGTCATAAGGGATATACCTGGAGAGAACACCCCCGAGAACGTTCAGGTAATAATCGACGAGACCACAAGGCTTTCCGAGCTTGTAAACGATATGCTCGATCTCTCAAGGATACAGTCGGGAACGAGAAAGCCCGAGTATGAGACTTTCAGTATCACAGATACTGTCAGAGATACGCTTATGAGATACGAAAAGCTTATAATGCAGGACGGCTATAAGATAGACTTTATTGCCGACAAGGACGCGACGGTCATAGCCGATAGAGGAATGATACTTCAGGTAATATATAATCTTATAAACAACGCTATCAACTATACGGGTGAGGATAAACAGGTGACCGTTACGCAGACGGTGACTGAGGCTTCCGTAAAGATAGCCGTTAGCGACACGGGAGAGGGAATAACCAAGAAAAATCTTTCCAAAATA
>JAZSNX010000015.1:0-6794 GCA_045536665.1 Eubacteriales bacterium | reverse complement strand
TGACACTATTAAGGGAATTTGGTGCTGTCCCAAGTATTCAAACCCCGATGGATACACCTATTCCGACCAAACGGTACGCCGTCTCGCGTCTATGAAGTGCGCGGCGTCCGATTTCAGGATCTTCTGGGATAACGCTTATGCCGTTCACGAGCTTTACGCTACGGGCGGTGACGTTTTGCTTGACATATTCGAGGAATGCGCTAAAGCGGGCAACGACGACAGAGTGTTCTACTTTGCGTCCACCTCAAAGATATCCTTCCCGGGCGCGGGTGTGGCGATATTCGCGGCATCGGAGAAAAATCTTGCTCAGATAAAGCCGATCATGGCGGCTCAGACGATCGGCTACGATAAGATAAACCAAATAAGACACGTCAAGTATTTCGGCAACGCGGAGAATATCCATAAGCATATGCAAAAGCTTGCCGCCGTTATCCGTCCAAAATTTGAGATAGTCGAAAAGACACTTTCACAAGCGCTTGACGGAACTGGCGCGGCTCATTGGACGCACCCGAAGGGCGGTTATTTCGTAAGCCTTTACGTTATGAAGGGTTGCGCTAAGAGAACGTACGCTCTTTGCAAGGAGGCTGGCGTTGTGCTTACTAATGTCGGCGCGACCTATCCTTATGGCAATGACCCAGACGACAGCAATATCCGTATCGCTCCCACGTTCCCCTCAAACGGGGATCTTGAGGTGGCAATGCAGGTGCTCGTGCTGTGCGTAAGACTTGCGGTTATTGAGAAGATACTCGAAAATAAATAAAAAAGCACTTATGACACGTTTTTTGCGTGTCATAAATGCTTTATGAAAGCTTTTTTTCAATTCTCGCGAGCAATCGGAGAGCGAGGAGCACTATAAGCGAGAGGGCGCACCACAGCATAGACCAAGTCACGCTTATCACCTTGAATATGGCGGCAGTGCCGTAGAACCATATAGGGTCGTGCAATACGTACATATAAAATCCGCCTATCAATAGCTCAAAAAGGGTTACCGCAAGACCGCCGAGAATGGCTTTTATAAATATTGAGCATTTGAGCTTATCGTCGATAAGACAAATGCTGACCAGAGACAGACCGCCGAGCACGAGCATCATCGGATGCGTGTCGCCTCTGCCAAGCGTTGTGCGGAATACGTATTCCAAAAGGAAATAAAACGCTCCGCCGATAAAAAAGCATCTTATATATTTCATTTTTTTCCTGTAATGTAAGTATTATTGTCGATCACGACTATTTTACCACATTTCCTGCCATTTTTCAATAGTATAACGTAAAATGAAAGGGTTTGAGTAATGAAACTAAATCAGCGAACTCAAAATCCATTTGAATATACCGACAGCAATAAGCGCTATTATACCTATGACTATTATCTGCGACGCACATTTGGGGGTAAATGCGCCAAAATACCGCTTGATATTGGACTCACTTGTCCGAATATCGATGGGCGTTGCTCTACGGGCGGCTGTATATACTGCTCGGGCAGAGGTAGCGGAGACTTTGCCGAAGCGCCTACGCTCGGTGTTGCCGAGCAATACCGCATAGTGAGACAGAGGCTGTCTTCCAAGTGGAGCACCGATAGGTGTATTCCTTATTTTCAAGCGCATACCAATACCTACGCTCCGTTGTCGGTGCTTAAGGCGCGCTTTGAGGAGGCGCTCGCGCTTGAGGGAGCGGTGGGATTGAATATCGCCACACGCGCCGATTGCCTTGAAGACGACGTTTTGGAGTACCTTGCCGAGATTGCTGAAAGAACCGTGCTGACAGTCGAGCTTGGACTTCAAACTGCGCACGACAGCACGGCAGAGCTTATAAACAGAGGGCATAGCTATGCCGATTTCGTTAGTGGCTTTGATAAGCTAAGGGCGGCGTCACCGAAGATAAATATATGCGTACATCTCATTTTGGGACTGCCGCTGGAGACCGACGAGATGATGCTGGAGAGCGTGAAGAGAGTTGCTGAGCTTCACCCTGAGCAGGTCAAGCTGCACCTGCTCCACGTCATAAGGGGGACGAAAATGGCGGATATGTATCTTTCGGGTGAGTACACGCCGCTTGAAAAGGAGCATTACGTCAGGCTTGTAGTGGACGCGCTTGAGCTTTTGCCGCCCGATGTGGTCGTAGCGAGGCTGACGGGCGACGGAATGGCGGACGAGCTGCTCGCGCCCGAATGGAGCAGACGCAAGGTGTCGGTGATAAACGACGTGGATAAGCTTCTCTATGAGAGAAAAAGCTACCAAGGGATTAGCTCTAATAATTAAAAACAAGCCGAGCACCCCTCGGCTTGTTTTTACTTGTAGATCGGTGTGTTTAAATTGCGATTTTGTAGGGGCGGTTGGTCTTACGTAATAATAAAATTACGGGAGGCTATCAGCCTCCCGCTTTTACAAGATCACCCACCGACAAATCCTGTTTTTGAAGTATAAAAATACCATTGATTTTTTAAGTAAAATATGGTAAAATAATACTGTGTATCATAAAAAACGGACGGAGTATGTTTATGGAAAAAATATCTGCCGAAATTATAGAAAAAGTAAATAAACTGAGACGGGAGCTTACGTATCATTCGGAGCGCTATTACGTTTATGATAGCCCCGAAATATCCGACTATGAATACGATATGATGTATGCCGAGCTCTTGAGGCTTGAGACGGAATATCCCGAGCTCTATGACACCGCCTCGCCGACAGTTCGCGTGGGCGGAAGAGCGCTCGATAAATTTGAAAAGCACACGCACGCATTTCGTATGGACTCGCTCTCCGACGTATTTTCGTTTGAGGAGCTTGAGGATTTTCACGCAAGGGTCGAGGATAAGATACCTACCCCCACCTATTCCGTAGAGCCTAAAATTGACGGACTTTCCGTTTCTCTCATTTATGAGAACGGCGTGTTCGTAAAGGGAGCGACAAGAGGTGACGGAGTTGTAGGAGAAGACGTCACAGAAAACCTGCGCACTATCTATTCCATTCCCTTAAAGCTCTCAGAGCCGCTCGATCTTACGGTTCGCGGCGAGGTATATATGCCGAGAGCGACCTTTGAGAAGATAAACGCCGAGCGTGAGGCGGCTGGACAGTCGCTTATGGCAAATCCGAGAAACGCCGCGGCGGGCTCGCTCCGTCAGCTTGACTCCAAGATAACAGCCAAGCGCAGACTCGATATTTTTATATTCAATTTTCAGGGTGGCAGTCTATATGCCGACGGTCACGCGCCAAAGACGCATACAGAGACGCTCGACAGGCTCGCCGCTCTTGGCTTTAAGGTGCTTGAGCTTCGCGCGACGGTAAGCACAGCGGCCGAGGCTATTGACCACATAAAGCTTATAGGAGCAAAGAGGGACGACCTCGCGTATGATATCGACGGTGTGGTCATAAAGCTTGATAAGCTCTCCGACAGAACAACTATGGGCGAGGGAACTAATACGCCAAAGTGGGCGGTAGCCTATAAATTCCCACCCGAGGAAAAGCAGACCGTGCTTGAGGACATAACCGTGGCGGTAGGACGCACGGGCGTACTCACGCCGACGGCGGTGCTCTCTCCCGTAAGACTTGCGGGAACAACGGTCAGCCGAGCAACGCTTCACAACCTTGATTTTATAAACAGCAGAGATATAATGCTCGGAGATACCGTTATCGTGCGCAAGGCGGGCGATATAATCCCCGAGGTCGTAAGCGCGGTCAAGGATAAGAGAACGGGAGCGGAGCGCCGCTTCTATATGCCCACCGCCTGCCCGTCCTGCGGTGAGCCCATATTTTACGACGAGGACGAGGGCGCGGCGGCAAGGTGCACGAACAGCGCGTGTCCCGCTCAGCTATCAAGAAGCATAGAGCATTTCGCCTCAAAGGGGGCTATGAATATTGACGGACTCGGTCCGCAGATAGTAGAGCTTTTGCTTGCCAATAAGCTTATTTCGGACGTATCTGACCTCTATACCCTCAAGGCTGAGGATATCGCGGGACTTGAGAGAATGGGAGAGAAGTCTGCAAGCAATCTAATAGCGGCTATCGAGCGCTCAAAGAGCGCGGGACTTGAAAGGCTGGTTTACGCGCTCGGTATAAGAAATATAGGAGAGGTCGCCGCTGTGTCTCTCGCGGCACGCTACAAAACGCTTGAGGCGCTTATAGGCGCTACAAAGGACGAGCTTTGCGCGATAGAGGATTTCGGCGAGATAACGGCGGAATGTGTAGTCAACTTTTTCTCGCACGAGCAGAATGTGGAGCTGTGCCGTAAGCTTGCGGACCTCGGTCTTGTTACCGAGGCAGTGGCTGCCCCTGTCGGGGACAAGCTCGGGGGGCTTACCTTTGTGCTTACTGGCACGCTTCCAACAATGTCACGTGACGAGGCATCAGCTCTTATCAAGGCGGCTGGCGGAAAGGTCAGCGGAAGCGTATCCTCAAAGACCTCTTACGTCGTCGCAGGCGACGCGGCGGGCAGTAAGCTAACAAAGGCTCAAAGCCTTGGCGTTAATATAATCGACGAGGCAGAGCTTCTCCGTATGCTTGGTGACTGACGCGTCAAGAGGTGTATTCAACTATACCCTGATAGATGCCCTCGGCGAACAGAGCGGGGTTGTCACGCATAAGAAACGCGTCCCCGGGGTTTGTGATAAAGCCAAGCTCGATAAGAACGGCGGGCATGGCGGTCTTGCGCAGAACGTAGAGATTTGTGCGCACCTGCATGCCTCTGTTTCTAAGCCCTGTGACGTCGGTCATTCTACGTAGTATGGCTTCTCCAAAGGAGAAAGCGACTGAGGGACTGGAAAAGGCGAAGCCCTCGCTGCCCGAGGCGGCTGAGATATCGGAGGCATTTGCGTGCAGACTGATAAAATAGTCCGCTCCCCAAGCGTTCGCGTCTGCCACACGCAGACGAAGACTTGAGGAATTTGACGTACCTATGGTGGTCGTAGGTGTTGGTCTTGAAAGACGCGCCTCATAATCGGGATCTGCGTTAAGTCTTTCGGCAAGCTCAATGCCGATGGGGTAAACGAGGTCCTGCTCGCGAAGTCCGTTGCCCTCAGCTCCCGCGTTTGGGCTTTGAGGATTGTGACCCTGATCGATATATATTTTTATTGCCATATTCCGTCTCCTTGTTAAAAATATTCTTTACAGTATATTCAAGAGATCGGAAAAAATTGAATGCAATATAAATTAGGTTTGTAGGTGTGACGCGGTTTCCTCACACTCCTTTCAAGAACTTTTAAAAAATTGGTTATTAGTGTAGCCATAAGAAAAATATATCTTTAATGTTTTAATCTGATGTAAAAACACGTCGGACAATAGATTACCGCCGTGTTTTATGGGTATCCTTTCTTTGTTCGCTACAAGGAATACAGATAGCCCACGATAGAGAATTAAATTATCATTTTGTTTTGAATTCTTTGAAGGGAGTTTGAGGGGAACTTTCTTATGAGAAAGTTACTCTCATCGCTTCCCCTACAGATCCTGACAACGAGCATTACCAACTCACAAGAGAGGTACATATATGAACGCAGAAGAAAAAAATAAAATAGTCGGCGGCACGCTTTACGTCGTGGCAACGCCTATCGGCAATCTCGCCGATATGAGCGAACGGGCGATCAAAACTCTTTCCGAGGTGGACTTTATAGCCGCGGAGGATACGAGAAACACGCTTCGCTTGCTCGGCGCGCTGGGAATATCGAAAACGCTTGTCTCCTATCACGACCATAACAGACGTGAGGCAGGGGAGAAAATTGCCGCTCGACTCGAGGCAGGCGAGAGCTGCGCGCTCGTCACCGACGCGGGTACTCCCGCGATATCAGACCCGGGCGAGGACCTCGTAGTGCTTTGCGCGGAAAGGGGAATACCCGTTACAAGTGTGCCGGGCGCTTGCGCCTTCGTAACAGCGCTCACGCTTTCGGCGCTTCCCACAGCACGCTTTGTGTTTGAGGGCTTCCTGCCTGTAAAGAGCAAGGAGAGAAGAGAACGCCTAAAGGCGCTTGAGAGTGAGACCAGAACATTTATACTCCACGAAGCGCCCCACAAATTAAAGACAACGCTTGACGACCTTTGCGAGTGCCTTGGAGCGCATAGACGCGTCTCGCTTTGCCGTGAGCTCACAAAGCTCAACGAACAGGTAATGCGCACTACCTTGGGAGAGGCTGTGGAATATTATGCCGAGCGTGAGCCGAGGGGAGAGTACGTGCTCGTTGTCGACGGAGCGGTAAAAACGACAGATACCGAAAAAACGGATATGTCACCAGCCGAGGCTATCGCATATTATGAGAGCAGCGGAATGAGCAAAAAGGACGCGATCAAGGCGGCGGCAAAGCTCTTGGGTCTGCCTAAAAACGAGGTCTATAAATACACGCTGAACGATTGAAAACGCGTATCAAACGCATAAAGATAATCAAAATATACACTTTTATCATTCATTCATAATTTTTTTGCGCAATAAGGTAAAGATTTCTACGTTTTTTACGCACAAAATAGGTTGATTTTTGCGGTATTATGTGATATGATATAATATATGATTTTGTAACTAATATGAAAGGAATATACGGTCATGGAAAAAATGAAGGTCGGCGTCGTTGGCGCAACCGGTATGGTAGGTCAGCGTTTTCTCACACTTCTTGCGGATCACCCCTATTTTGAGGTAACGGCTCTCGTAGCGAGCCCCAGAACGGCAGGCAAGACTTATGAGGAGGCTGTCGAGGGCAGATGGAAGATGAAAACTCCTATCCCCGAGCAGTTTAAGAAAATGGTAGTTATGAACAGTAACGATATAGAGGCTGTCGGCAAGCTCGTAAGCTTCGTGTTCTGCGCTGTTGATATGAAGAAGGACGAGAT
>JAZSNX010000157.1:0-4613 GCA_045536665.1 Eubacteriales bacterium | reverse complement strand
GCGTCAGTAAAACCTTCAATAACAGCGGCGGCTTGGTTGGCTCTATCCACCGCTCGATTTGTTTCCTCTATGGCAGATACGGCATCCGCCTGTCTCTTTTTCTCCGCCTCATCTCTTGCTTGTTCTGCGGCAGCACGGCTCATTTCAGCCTCGATTCTTGCCTGCTCTGCGATAACTCTCTTCTCTTCAGCCTCGGTTCTTGCCTCCTCCGTCAGTATAATAGCGTCGATCACGTTGGTTTCATTTGCCGATATGATCACATTTCCGTCATATACCACCCTTGCATCGACCACCATAAGGAATCTCGGACTTGTAATCATCCTTCCGTCTGCACCATAGAGTCGAATTTCACAGTTAGTAATACCTTCTGCTGTGGCAGTCTGCTCCGTAAAATCATATCGAATTGTCGTGTTCCACTCGATGATGCAGTCATTGATCAAGGTGGTTTCGTCAGCCTTCGTAGCGAACAGCACCGCCCGACATCCGTCTGCGATGTAATAGGGTTCCCCACCATCGGACAAACTGATATAAAGGCTCCTACCCGTGTCATTCAGCAGAACGGGGATCGACACCTGCGATTGTCTGGAATGAATGTCCAGTGTGAACCTGTAATTAGAAGCGTTCATATATTGTTCCTCCTATAATAATCATAAAAAGTATAGCAAAAAGGAGGTAGGTTCTTAAACCTACCCCCTAAATTTTAATGCCAGGGTGCCTCTCTTATTTTGCTCGCCGAGTATCCAAAAGCATAGTAGACACTGTCTTTCTGTTTTTTCGACAACCGAAGCGAATCGATATAATTCAGTACCTTCGCTTTTTTAGAGCCGGAAATTGTATTTCCTTTTTTGTCCTTGTCCCCCTCGACACTCGAATTATACTGCCACACGTCCCGAAATACATCAACATCTATTCCCTGTGGCTCGCAATACTCGGTGTATGCAGAGACAAATGAATAAGAAATATTTTCACCGTCCAAACTCGGCTGTTTTTTGACAAAGGAATACACTGCGACCTTATTCGTTGCATCCTCCTTCGTCATACCGCCGTAGCGCACATACATATCAATAGCACGACTTGCTGTGATTTTGCCCTCCACAAACTCATCGTCAATGTCGTCGTACTTAACGCCAGTTACGACAACACAACTCCACTTGTTTACTTTTTTTGTGATCTCCTCATCGGTCAATTTGGTGTACTTCGAGAGCATATCAATCGCCTGCTGCTTGGTAATACGGTAGTCACTTTCCTCGTCGTAGTACCACTTCCCGATCTGTGTCATCACTTGACTCAATACGTCTTTCTCGGTATAGCCGTGAGAAGTAAGCTCGTTCATAGCTGCGCTGATATCGCCACCTGTCCTTACCGCCTCATATACCGCGTCATACCTCGAATATCCGTCGCCTGCTTCCCACTCCGAAACAGTGAAGTACGCCTCGTTCTCATTGTCAACAAGCTCCTGCTTCACAAGTTGTTCTATGGCTTCGTCAAATGACAAATATCCATCCTGATATGCATATTTGATCTCGTTCTTTTCTCCTGGATCGTAAGTCTTTACCTTAAGGCTTGGAGCCATAGCTCCCACAATGTTGTTCCATGCGGTAACAATCTCGCGCGTCACCATAGCCATAGGAAGTCCGGACATACCCGAGACCGCCTGTAACAGCTTATAAATACCTCCGTAATAGGTATAGTGAGTATCTTCACCGGAAAATTTATCATACAGTATCTCCACTCCCTTCGCAAGGCTGTTATACCACTGCATAAATACTGATTGCGGGGGATTACCGTAAGTGTCAACACCAAGGATGGAGAGTAGCTCTTTCGCCAAATCGTAGAAGTCTGAAAGAATAGGCAGCTTATTAAACGGCATAAACTCGTCAACAAGGTTGCCGCCGAAAGCTTCAAGCCACTTTTCATACCATTCCTCATATTCGTCATCGTCACGGAAGGCGTCTGCCACCGCCTGAACTGCAGCCAAGATAACCGCACTCATAGCGTAAACGTACATCGTGCGACCGATCATGCGTCGGTTTTTCCCCCACGCCTGCTGACGAGTCATCCCTCGCCTCCGATCCGCATTGTACTTGTCAACAGCGTCCACCACCATACTCGCAGTCGTGGTAGGTTCGCTCATAAACGAACCCATAAGGCGCGCCAGCATCCCCTTGCTCCGAAGATATTCATTCTTCGTCAACACGCTGTCAACGACCTGTGTTTTGTAAACAACCTCCTCAAAGAGCCTTGTTACCGCCTCATAGAAGCCTACATCGCCCGATTTAAAGCTCTGCTTTTTCGTAACCTCCTCTTTGCACGCGCTCCATATAGCCGCCCAAGTCAGCGTATCCGCTTTTTCTGCACCCCACATACCTATTTCGTCTATCTTTTGGACCACAGTAGTGTTGTGCTTGATCGTATCAGCCAATCCGCGGGATATGTTTACATCATAGAAACCGAGAGCTTTCCACGCGGCAATGCCGCTATATTCGCGCATTTCCTTGATATTCTGCTTGATCGCCGAAGGACTGAGCTTCATACCCCTCATAATGGATTCGTAGTCAATAAGAAGTGCCGCTCTTGTGATCGCCAAAGGCTGTTGTACCACTACGCGTAAATTGTATGCAACCTGCGCCACGTTGTATCGTTTCAGCGCGTTCGTGCCCATTGTATCAGTGGATACTCCCTGCGCCTCGGTTCCGCTAAAGGCTTTAATAATGTTCAGTACAAATGACTGCGCATAGCCCCGTTTTCCTACGCCTATCTTCGATTCGACGGGTACACCATAAACTCTGTCCATCTGTTCACGAACACTGTCCTTGATGTGCCGTTTCCCATCTGCATCCTCGGTTTTTTGATAGTTAAGCCATTTTATGGCGTCGAGCACCGGCAACGCTAACGCATTGTACTGTGCCATACTCGCCATATGGTTGGCAAATACATCAAAGATAGAGTAAACGATAATGCGGGTATTTGCCTTCTCATTACGCGACTTTGTAAAGCTCATGTTGAGAAGCGCATACAAACTTGCCGCGCTTGGCGCTTCGTCTGCCGTAACCTGAAGATGCCGTCCATCGGAATTGATTGGGAAATACTGCTCGTTGGTAAACAATTCCTCTCCAAAGCGCGCAACCGAAACATAGTTGCCCCACGCACCGCCCTGCTCCTGCATAAACTTCTGCAAAGCATCTGCAACCTCCTTTTGTCTGGGAGTTAGAGCGTCAACGATGCTCGTGATATCCTGTTCGATCAATGCGTGACCGTTGTCGGAGATCTTCTTGCCGTCTGAAGTGTAGGTTGCCACGCGCATACCCGCACCGAGCATTTGACGGAGCGAGTCGGGCTGCTTTGAAAGCTCGTAGAAGGACATTATATCAGAAACGCGCATCTTAACAATGCCTTTACTGATCTTGATTTCCTTGATTTCCTTTTCCCAAGCGGTTACCTCTTTGTCGGTGTAAGCCTTTTCGGTAAACTCAACAATTTTCTTTGTGTTGAAAGCAAGCTGTGCCTGACCTCGGCGCAGACCGTCGTAAACAGCCTCCCCCCCTTCACCAAAACGTTCGAAAGCAAACGCTGGACGTATCTGCTGCCAGAATACGAAATTGGAAACCGCGTTCGCCCTTCCGTCATTGCTCGCCATTTCCGCAAGAGCGGCAATGGTGTTATCGCCCGCCTCGTAAACGTGGCTGAACATAGCATTGGCGTGAAATTTGTTCGTCTGCGTTATGCAGGTCTTGAGATTCCTTACCACAGATGCAAGCGTCTTCAGTTCCTCGCTCGTCATTTTGTTTATAACGAACTCACCGCTGTTCTCCGTTATAAGCCCTCGAACCGTCTTTGTCAGGCTCTCCAATTTATCCATAAAGTCCGCAGGAAGATCAGTGTAACCCGAATACAAGCCGTCAACATCGTAGTCATCCTTCATAGCGGCATTCAAAGACTCCAGCCGTTTCAAAAACTTCTTGTCCGCCTGCGTCGCATCCCCTCCCCTAAGCTGTTGCTTACTCGTAAAGTCGATGGAAGAAAGGAACGGGATAACGGAATTTTTAAGAACAGCGGGAACGTGCTTTACAATGTCCTTATTATTAGGTTTTAATATCCACTGTGAGAGGTCGTTTACATCCTTTCGGATACGCTCACGGTACTTCTTAATAGCCACCGCATTTCTCGTACGATCTCGGTAGCGCTTCAGGATCTCCGCATCGTACGTTTTTTGCTCTGCCTCGATGACCCTGCGCGCCTTTTTCAGCACCTCAACAAGAATCTTCTTACCTTCGATAGAGAGAACATCCTCGTTCGCTTTCTTGATCTGATCATCAAGAACGTGCATACGATTCAGAGTCCGCGCAGCCGCCTCCCTGTCAACACTCGCTCCGAACTGCTGTTCCTTGTAAAGCCTACCCTGCTCGACTCGCTCCTCCTGCAAGTCGTAGAGCCTTGAAAGACGATCCTTGAAGATCTGCAAAGCGTCGCGCTCTGCTTCGCTCATTTCCGCCACGTCCTCCCCAAGTTTTTCAGCCGCCATATAGAGCGCATCGCGGTCGGTCAGGGTGTTTGTACGTCGTTGATATTGAATTTCTCCTTCAAAATCTGCTCTGCTATTTGCTCCTTTTCCT
>JAZSNX010000233.1:0-4408 GCA_045536665.1 Eubacteriales bacterium | reverse complement strand
TTTTTGCAACCGTCTTGCCATCGGGCGATATTATCTCCGCCGTAGCCATCTGTCCCTCGGCAATATTATCGAAGTACATCTCGGCAACCATCTGAGCGCCGTATTTGTCAACGTTATCGGTATAAACGTAAACGCTATCTACATCGATACCGTTATCGTATGTGATATACACAGGCTTCCATATACCTGCCGTAACGAATCGGTCTACCCAATCCCAACCATAAGTACACTGCACCCTGCGGGAATGAAGCCTCTCGGCGGTAAACGCCGCTTTAAGCGTGGGTCTTCCCTCAACTGCCTTTATGGGAGAGCGGAATATGACCTTAAGCTCGTTATCCTTTTCTCTGAGCACACCTCTTACGTCAAAGCTGTGCGGTATAAACATATTCTCGGTCTTTCCGAGCATAGCTCCGTTGAGATATATCTCGGCATAGGTATCAAGTCCCTCAAAAACAATATCCTTGACATTCTCCAAATCCGCATCAAAATGAGTAAGATACTCCCAATCTCGCTCTTCTATCCACTGATATTTTGTATTTTCATCTCTCCAGAACACGTCACCGATGACCGACGCCGCCAAAAGGTCTGTATGAACACACCCAGGCACACTCGCCGCTATCTCACCAAGTGTTTGCTCCTTTAATATCCAAGACTTGTCAATATATACCTTTTTCATATATATCCCCCTCAGGCTTTGTTTTCCTCAACTCAAATTATACCATATATTCCCCGTTTGTTCAACACAAAATTATATAAAAATAAGCCATATTTTTTACAATATGGCTTTAACGCAAATCGACCTGATATCTTATTTTTATAGTTCTTTTGAAAAACGCGAGGGGTACTTCCTTTCAAGAAAGTACCCCTCGCGAATATAATATTCAATCAAATTACGAGAACATAAGCTCGCAGATAACGCCGAATATAGCGGGTGAAAGCTCGAGTGTGTTAAGAGACTGGACCATCTCTCCAACCGAAACGGACTCACGGCAAACACCGTCTATAAGATTTCTCGTGCGAACGGGAACTTCGGAATGGATAAGGAAATCGCGTACTCTCTCGTATGCGTCCTTATGCGTATCCATCTTAGGCTCTACCATCTTAAGCGCGATATCCTTATCGGTAGCGACAGCCTCAAGCTTTACGCTGAGTGTACGAGTCTCCTTATCGTAGGAGGTGGTATGAGGAACGTCCGTTTCAACCTCAAAGGGCTCAAATCCACGGAAGCAAAGCTCATAGGTACGCTCCGCGGGAACAAGGCTCATATCGCCCTCGGCGTGAATGGTAAAGAGCATTCCGCCGTCGCAGTTCTTCATATCGAACTTGGTCGTGACCATATTGCCATTTTCAAAGTCGTGTCCGTCTCCGCTATCCTCGAAGAGCGTGTAGCTTCCCTCTCCGCCGGGGAACGCAAGCACCTTGAAGCCGTCGGGATTAAGCGTCTCGTTATCCTTACGAACAGCGAGAGGAACTATCGCGCCTGCCTTAGCGAGAACTGCCTGATCGGTTATTCTACGGTTGATAGTAACACTGTGGTTTCCTCTGTAGGTGTGTCCCGAGAACATATCCGTCCAAACACCCTCAGGTAACCAAACCTTCATGCTTCCCATCTGGGTCTGCTTATCCATCTCGCTCGTAATGGGACATACCATAAGCTCGCTTCCAAAGAAATACTGGTTGCCGCATTCATAGGACTTGGGAATATCGGGATAATAGTAGTAGATAGGATGAATATTGGGGATACCCTCTGTATGGCAACGGTAAGCCGCAGTATACATATAAGGAATGAGCTCGTAACGGAGATGCAGATACTTCTTGAAGGTATCGTAGTGAATACCGTCCATAAGCCAAGGCTCTTTGAGACAGTAGGGGTTTGAGCTTGAGTGGAGTCTCATTACAGGCGAGAACACACCGAGCTGTATCCAACGGAGCAGCATTTCCTTGCTTCCCGTTCCTCTTGTAAATCCGCCGATATCGTGACTCCACCATGTGTAACCTACGTTTGCGGCAGTAGCGGTAAAGTAAGGCTGGAACGTAAGAGACTCCCACGTTGCGATGGTGTCTCCCGAGAAGCCGAGAGGATAACGCTGGCTTCCCCAACCGGAGTATCTGGAAAGTATCATTCCTCTCTTACCGCCACGGCAGGAATCGAGATAATGGAAGTGATTAAGCAACCAGAGCGGGTCAAGTCCCTTGACGCCGGAGCTCTTTCCCTGCTGCCAGTCTATCCACCAGATGTCAGCGCCGTCGTCCTCAAGAGGATGTATGAGGAGATTGAAGTACGCGTCTATAAACTTAGGATCTGTAAAGTCAAATCTTACGGGGTCGTCGCTCTTGGGGTCAATGCCCATCTCCTTGGCAACTGCCTCATATGCGTCCTCCCAACCCTGAACACCGTCTGCGGGGTGGATATTGAGCGAGGTGTGCATATTCTTGTCGTGAAGAGACTTTAAGAACGCGGGGGGATCGGGGAAAAGCTCCTTATTCCACGTATATCCCGTCCAGCCCTTGCCGTACTTGGGATCAACCTTTGTTACGTGCCAGTCCATATCGAGAACGGCAACAGAGAAAGGAAAGTCTTCTGCCTTGAAGCGGTCAACAAGCTCGGTGTACTCCTTATCGGTATAGTCGTGGTATCTCGACCACCAGTTACCGTAAGCGTAACGAGGAAGCATAGGGGGCATTCCCGTCAGCTTATAGTACTGCTTGAGAGCCTCGAAATAGTTATGTCCGTATGAGAAAAAGTATACGTCTACCGTTCCCTCGCGTCTGGGGACGAGTCTGCCCTCGTCATCGAAAAGCAGAGACGCCGTATCGTCGATAAAGGTACGTCCGCTGGAGTCTATGAGACCGTGCTCCATCTCGACCTTGCCGTCCATCTTATCAAGTGTACGCGCCGTACCGAGAAGGTTGTGGTGTCTGGGGGGATTGCCGTACTGCGCCTCGCCAAATCTCCATCTCGCGCCGTAGTTTGTATAGTTATTCTTAGCCTCTATGTAAAGAGTGTCGGGTGTGAATTCTCCGCCCTTGTAAACAAGCTGAAAATGCTCGGTGAATATCTCAAGGAATCCGTCAAGCTCTCTTACGTGGAACTCAGGAACGTCAAAGTCTCTGTTGAGCGCTACCTGCGAGGGTCTGTCCTCGAAAACGCCGTCCTCGCTGTACTCAAGACGAATGAGCATACTGGAGAGCACGCTAAAACGGAACTTATCGCCCTTCACCACACAAGCGTCCTTGCATTTTCCGCCCGTATACTTTACCCAATAATTATTTTTTTCCGACATATCAAATTCCTTTCTGCTATATCGCATAGTATAAATTCATTATAGCATATAAACATTTAAAAATCAATACAAAATTACCACTTTTTCTTTCAAACTCAAGAAAATTGTACCGTTTTGAGCTCTTATATATCAAAAAAAGCGCAGCCGTGAAAGCTCACGGTTGCGCTTTTATTTTATATCTTATCGCTGTCGTCCTCGGGAATTACCTTAACGAATGCCGCAATCGCGCATTCTATCATATCATCGTCGGGTTCAAGGACGGTGATATGCTGAAGCCAAACGCCGGGCGCTGAGATTATTCTCGTAAGCAGATTCTGATGTCTGCCCGCAAGCTTAATAAGCTCGTAGCCTACGCCCATCATAAGTGGCAACAGCAGCAGCTTTAGCACGGCGCGCACGGCAACGTGCGGTACTGCGCCTGTTATAAGCAGAAAGAGCGGGTCTATAAAGAACGCTATAAATATTCCTACTATAAGCATAAGTATAAGGAACGACGTTCCGCATCTGGGATGAAAACGGCGCTGCTTGCGCACGTTCTCGACTGTAAGCTCAAGACCGTTCTCATAGCAGAATATAGTCTTATGCTCCGCTCCATGATACATAAACGTTCTGCGTATATCCTTCATAAGAGACACAAGCGCCATATATCCAACGAGTATAGCTATCTTGAACACTCCCTCAAATACCGACTTGATAAGCGATGAGAGCGCAAGGTTGTCGGGTTTGAGGAATGGCATAAGCTTTGAGAGCCACTCGAATATAAACGTCGGTAGCATAATGAACAACGCGACCGCGATTATGAGTCCAAGCACCGTCGCTATTATCATTATGACCGTAAACAGAGCTGAGCTATTCTTCTTTTTATTTTCCCTTTCGTTCTGTTCACTTACCTCATTTTTAGTCTCTGCCGACGTATCATCGGTATTCTCCTCCTGCTCGGATTCGACTATTTCGGTCTTCTTGGGTTCTTCGTCCTCTGGCATTGCTATCTCAGCAGAGCGCATAAGGCATTTATAGCCCGAAGCCATAGATGCCGCGAAATTGAACACACCTCTTATTATGGGAGTTTTAAAAAGCCATTTGTGCTTAGGCTGCTTGTTCTCCCATTCGTTTAGCACCATCTC
>JAZSNX010000103.1:0-5025 GCA_045536665.1 Eubacteriales bacterium | reverse complement strand
GTATCTGTGCTGTAGCAGCTTATCGCTCTGCCCGATGTGTCAAATCCATAGGTGGTTATGATGTCGTCTGTATTGCCGTGTATATCGTCCTTGCCGCTCGTGCGAATGGTTGTAGAGGACGCACCGTAGGTAAGGCTCATTTGCTGTCCCGCGGTATCTCCGCCCTTTTCACTGACCATAGTTACCTTTCCCGCGGTATAGGTATATGCGATAGAATAATCCGAAAGGTGGTTTTTGACCTCAATAAGACGTCCGTCCGCATCGTAGCTGTATTCAGCCACCGCATCAACGGTTATGCCGCCACTGCTTACGTTTGCGTTGGTATTATAAAAGGTATTCCATGCTTCATCGGTTGCTCCGCCGTGTGCTCTTATGACGTATTCGAGGTACGCGCCGCTATAGCGGAACACCACGCCCTCTCGTGACACGGGATTATACACGGCAGATATGCGTCCGCCCGCACCATAAAGCAGCTTCATCTGCAATATAGCGGTGCTTGCTTTAGGTGTCATATTTATTGCCGTTGGAAGATATCCGCCGCTCAGCGTAAAGCTCAGCTTATTCCCGTTCTTATCGGTTATCTCGGACAGACACCATGCGTTTTCAAATCTATCGACGTCATAATAACAGTGAACGTATTTTCTCACGGTGTCCGACGCGTCGGTGATAGTGATCTCCTCGTTTCCTTCATCGACCTCAAGCGTCATGAGCAAACCGTCTTCGTCCGTATATTCCTCCGTAAGATACGAAGAACGCGAAAAATAATGCTCCGTACCGTCGCTGTCGGAAAGCACGTATTTTACTCTTTCCGATGTAGTATCACTTGTAAAAGTAACCCTTACGATCGTCTCAATAAGATTGAGCTTAAAGCCCGCGGGGGCATTGGGTGAAGTGTGCGGATACATCAAATCGGCATTCGAATGATCTATTCCCGCAAGTGACGAATCATAGACAAGTGTCGGAGTTATAGGCATTAGCGCGTCTGTTGTGGTAAGCGTAGGAATAGACCAAATAAGCTGGCCCGTGGCGTTGTTTATAGCGCCCGCCCCCGCAAAGCCTGCACTTTGAGACGAGAACGACCAATAATCCTCGATTCCCTTTATATCTCGATATTCAATGGTGAGCCAAGGACGCTCCGTAGAATCACTGTGATCAAAGCCATAGAATTCACCATATGCACTCAACTGAGAATTAGGATCTGCAATAGTCTTAAACACCAACCCGTAGTGTGCTCCCGCATACCATTTTTTGACTATCGGCGTTATGTCGAATTCATATTCCGCATCATCGGTATCTACATATTTGTAGTCGGTATAGTGCGTCGCTATACTTCCGACAGGCGCATCAGACTGTATCTTTTCCCACGTAATAGTAGAATCCCAATCGCTGAGCACGTCATATACTCCAACGTATCCTGCATCATCGACATAACAATTCGTAAGCTTGATGCTTGCATTGGTTATATACGCCCCCGAAGGGAGCTCAATCAGAGACGGCTTCATGTATATACGACGGTTTGCCGAATACTGCAATCCAGGATAAGACGTGCTATTAGAGCCCTCAAATATATTCACACATATATCGTCCGAGTCGTATGTGCTCTTATGCAGCGGCGGATCTATTGTTACGGGGAAGCATCGTTCGGGGCTATTTATCCACTCACTGTCCGCCGTAAGAGTAAGATTATACTTGCTGTTTCCGTTGTCAATAATAGACAGCGCCGCATTTTCTGATATCGCGCCCGCACTATCCCACATTATTGGTGCAGGCATTATATATACAGTTTCTCCGTTTGAGCTATCCGAAATTACTATCTCTCCGTTTTCCGTGAGAGTGGGAACAAGATTGTTGAGTGCAAGAGTAAACGAATACGTATAGCTATCCGCGGGAGATTTTACGATTATATTTTCCTTGATATCATTGCCGTTTATTACATACTCGATATCAACACCGTCAAGTATATCGTTATATCTTACCGATGCCGAAATATTTTCAAGCTGGGTGACCTTTTGAAGCTCGGTAAGCCCGCTTGTGTCGATGTCGTTGTTTGTGATAACACCCTTTACCTTTTTGTTCGCGCCCTCAAGCGAAAGCGTGAGCTTGCGGTTGCCGTCATGCAACGTAAAGAGGCTGCCGTTACGTGTTGTTTTCTTGGCAAACTTAACTCTTGCGTTGCTTGTGCTTATTTCACTGCCGCTGGCGGAAAGAGTATTGTCAATATCCTGCCATTCACCGCTTTCATCGGGATAGTGAACGTCAGTTTCATAACGTGCTACATAATAGCTTCCGTCCTCAAGAAGAAAGAATTTTGTGTCCGCAGTTCGCATATCGACAAGTTCTATGATTCCGCCTTGAATGTTTGATTCACTTTCGTTTTCCGGAATCATCGCAAACGCAGTTAACGGCAATGACATCAACGCCACTATAACCGCTACTGTAATTGATAAGATTTTAAATGATTTTTTCTTCATTTTTTATCCTCCCTTTCTTTAAGTGTTCACAGTATATAACGAATGAAGCGACAAAAAATTCGCAACTTTCAGCAAATACTTCCCTTTTTATATTCGCGAAAGCCATATTTTACGATATAATAACGGTATCAGGGCTTCCAAAATGCTCAAAAAAATCTCAAAGTTCCAATAAACTTCCAAACCAGAGCGAAAAAGAGCCCAAGAAGGCATAAAAAAGAGCGACCAAACAGGTCGCTCTTTGTGTGTTTAAGCCTTGTATTTATTAGCTTTTAAGTATTACTTGAAGTATCTGTTAAGCAGACCCTCGAGACTCAGCCGTGTCTTGCCTCGTCGCGGAGCTTTGAGTGAGTTTTGAGGGGGAAAAGCTTTGCGGTACAAGGACTTTGGAATATTTGAGGTTTCCAATCAAGGTTATGAAAAAGTGGATATCTCCAATATATTTCCAACAGACCTCACTTAAGGCACTTCCCTTACGACCAAGAAATCTATTGCTTGCAAAGCCATCATCAAGAAGCATTCCAAAGACTTCGGTGGCAGCCTTGATGATCCCGACGTCCTTAAGCTCTGCGGCTGCTCGAGGAATAGCTATTATAAGTATAAGAGAGAGATTAAAACATAGGGACAGTCGAAGCCGTCCCTTGAGGTGAGGACACAGAAAATCGTCCCCTGTATTACGGCGGCGAAATTTGCCAAGTCATAACCACCGACCTGTGATTCCAAAAAAGTAGGCACGCTGTTTTGCGTGCCTACTTTGACCAAGTTATTGTGTTAATTATTCCTCAATGGAACGCGAGTCTGATTTCCAGGTATAGGGATTTATGGTCTTAACATCCTTACCGGAATTACCGCCCCCATAGTAGTCGCCAACGGTAGCTTTTCCGATATAAGTTCCATCGGCATACATGTCTTCAAAAGCAATAATTTATTATAGACATTTGCATCAATCAATCTCGCTGCTGCTTCAAGCTCGGAAATACGAGTGTTGATAGCCAACAATTCTTCGCCTAATTCCAAGCGCCGTGAAAGTCCTTTTTTTACCGAAACGACCTCGTCATCAGAAATATATTTGCTAACCACTCTCTTGCCCACGCGCCGTTGTAGATAATTTTGTTTTTTTCGTGAATTACCTTTGTGGAAATATCCCCAAGAGGTAAACTGTAAAGCTCACGTTCGATATCTGAGCGCCTACTAATAGTCTTTTTATATTGTGTTTCGATAGAAATGCTCATCATATCACCTCCGTTTTTCACTGCTATTATTATATCATTTATAACCTACTTGTCAATAATAAATGCAAAAATGTAGGTTGCAAATAAAGTCTAAAGTGTTAAATCTGCTTTGGGGCTCGACTTTACGAAAGACTTGTGGTATTGTGTTGTGCTAACAGGAGGTACAGTAGAAAGCTTAATCGAATAAACTTTGGGGCAAAATCGCAAAAAGCCTTGAAATTTCCTAATTTCAAGGCTTTTTTGCAATGAGTTATTTAATTATGGGTTCTGTGCAACGTATCCATTTATAACAGCATTGATTCCGCTGCCCGAGGCAACACCATATCAATCGTTTGGATTTACCGCGAGATAATAATCGTACGCATGCTGTATCTCCTCCAGCATCTGAATAAGCTCGGCACGGCTCAAGCTACTTGCGTTTTGAACCTTGACCTCCTGCGCTCCGTTTGCTATCAGGCAGTACGGCTTGATCTTGTCAAATGCGGATTTTAGCGCGGCATATCCCTGTTTATATCTGTTAGCATAATTATCGGTTTCGGTATACTGACCGTTATTGTGGGTATAGCTATACAGAATGTTGCATACGGGCTTTAACAGCTTTCCGCTGTTGTTATTGACCTTATTATAGAATTCCTGGTCATTTACCGACATTAGCTCTTCTATGGTATTCAGCTTATCGTATGCCGTTCCTTGCTCATAACCGACTTTATAGTAAATATCGTCGGTAACCGTATAATCATTTTGAGTAGCCGTCCAATCGTCTACGTCGAATGCGCCTTCGTAAATACTGTCCGAGCTATCGTAATCCACGATCGAGCTCTCACCCTCATACAGCTCTCCGATCTGATACCAGATGCCGTCTGCCCCACAGGTGTAGGATACGGCGTGTACCGTTGCCTTACCGTTTGGAGAACTCAAATCATCTACGGTAACGTATATCGTATATTCACAACCCGAAGGAGCATTGTTTCCGTTGTAGCTGTCGCCCGAATTGGTTTTTCCGTCTACGTTCTTACGTTCCACCAAAATTGTAACGGGTATATCCACACCGTCTACGTTGACTGAAAGGTTCGCTCCAAACAAGTTATTGAAAATTTCTTCGTCATCTCCAATATTACCGATCACCGTGCTGCCGTTTTGAGAATAGTTTTGGTTAAAGGCATCTGCGAGATAGTAATAGCCGTAGGGGGATACCTTGTCATTCAAGACCTTAAGAAATCCGTCGGACACCGATCCCATATTCATACCAAAGCTAAAGTTCACAAGCGTGGAGACACTCCCCATTGCGTTGAAGTCGGATCGTAGCCATGTCGTTCTGTGAGCCA
>JAZSNX010000107.1:0-4256 GCA_045536665.1 Eubacteriales bacterium | reverse complement strand
TGGTTTGTCTTCCTAAGCCCGCTTGGCCTCCGACTTATTACAGGGGATCGCGATAATATCCGCGCCTGCCGCTATGAGCTTGGACACCTCGGAGAGCATCGTATGGATAGGGTTGTCCTCCGATCTGCCCATTATATACGCCGTCCTATCGGGCGTATCCGCGCGTGAGGACAACAAAATATTCAAATGCTGTTGGTCGCTCTCAGCACTCGTATGCTCTGTCAGCATCTCGTAAAAATAGACGCTCGACATAGGTCCAAGTCCCCCGAGAACTCCCAAGGTCTTATTGATCTTTATATCCATTTTATCTCCGTTTACGCTCATAGAGGCACAAAAAAGCGATACCTTCCCATTCTTATACGATAATTATACCACACCCACGCGCTTTTGTCAAAGACAATTACGAATTATTCTCAAATATTTATACAAATTGTCCGTGGGATATTGCAAACGGTGACAAAATTGATTATAATTATAAATGAACAACGAGTAAGAGGGCTAAGATAATGAAAAAAGAAAAGCTTTACAAGGTATTTTCACGCATGCCGACGCTGAGCACGAGTCGGCTTATTTTGCGTCCCATGCGCGTCGGCGACGCATACGATATGTATGAATACGCTTGCCGCGAGGACGTTACCGAATATCTTTTATGGTCTCCGCACAGCTCCGTCGCCTATACCCGAGATTATCTCGCGTATATCGAGAGCCGCTACGCCACGTGCGAGTTCTACGATTGGGCGATAACACTTGCGGACACAGGAAAGATGATAGGAACTATCGGCTTTACGAAAATAGATTGCCCCCATAATAAGGGGGAGATAGGATACGTGTTAAGTCCCGACTATCACGGTGTCGGCATCGCCACGGAAGCGGCTCAAAGGATAGTCAGATTCGGCTTTGAAAAGCTCGACCTGCACAGGATAGAGGCGCGATTTATGCAAGGCAACGAAGCATCTCTTGCCGTAATGAAAAAGCTCGGTATGACGTTTGAGGGATACGCAAAAGACAGTATGCTCGTAAAAGGTCGCTACCGCACCATTGGAGTCTGCGCTATCCTCGAGGACGAATTCGAGAGGTAGGACGCGGAGATTCGGTTTATGGGAAAAACTTCTTGAAAGAAGTTCCCCTCAAAAAACGCGTCCCCGCACCTCATTCACTTACTTTCTGCGCGTATCTTACCGCTTCCATAGCATCAGCGGCATATTTGTCAGCTCCTATGGAATCGGCATATTCACGGTTGAGCACCGCTCCTCCCACTACTATCTTGCACCATGGCGCGCTATTTCGGAGCTGCTTTATCGTCTCCTCCATAGCCGGTACTGTGGTGGTCATAAGGGCGCTCAGTCCAACGATAGGCGCGTGAAGCTCCACCGTTTTTTGGACGACGGTCTCGGGAGCGACGTCTCGCCCGAGGTCTACCACATCAAAACCGTAATTCTGCAGTATGAGCTTAACGATATTCTTTCCGATATCGTGGATATCGCCCTTGACGGTAGCCAGCACAAACGTACATCTTCCCGTCGACTTCTCCGCGCTCATAGTCTTCTTTATCTCCTCGAAGGCGCTCTTTGCCGCCTCCGCGCTCATAAGAAGCTGGGGTAGATACACAGTCTTTTGCTCAAAGCCTATGCCAACCGTATTAAGTGCGGGTATTATCTCGTTTTGTACTATCGCAAGCGGCTCCTCCGTCTTTACAAGCTCAGAGGTAATTGCCGCCGCCTGCTCCTTAAGTCCCTTGACGATAGCTCGCTGAAGCTCGGAGACTGTGGCACTTTCACCTTGTGTTGCGATGGGCGCCGTGCTCCGTGCGGCACTTACGCTCTCTGCCATATCACTCGCGTACCCTATATACTTCTCGCAATTCTCGTCAAGCCCCTCAAGCGCGAGGTAGCTATAATACACCTTCATCATCTCAGCGGAGTACGGATTCATTATAGCCGCCGACAATCCGTTTGCAAGCGCAAGCGCAAAAAACGTTCCGTTTATAGCGTCACGCGCGGGAAGTCCGAACGAAACGTTAGACACACCAAGCGAAGTATGACAGCCGAGCCGTTCCTTTATCATTCTGAGTGCCGCGAGAGTCTCTATCGCCGCGTATCTTTCGGCACTTACCGTCATGGCAAGGGTATCGAACACGATATCCTTTTTTTCTATGCCGTACTTCTCCGCTTCCTTGAGTATACGCTCGGCAATAGCGCATCTTTGCTCCGCCGTCTCGGGAATTCCGTTCTCGTCAAGCGTAAGCGCGACTATAAGACCACCATACTTCTTGGCAAGCGGAAATACGCTGTCCATACTCTCCCTCTTGCCGTTTACGGAGTTTATCATCGCCTTGCCGTTATAACGACGAAGCGCTGACTCAAGAGAGGCGCTGTCAGCGGTATCTATCTGCAAGGGCAGGTCGATTATTGCCTGAAGCTCGCAGACAGCACTTGTGAGCATAAGCCTCTCGTCTATCTCGGGGAGTCCAACGTTAACGTCAAGTATATGAACTCCTCTTTCCTGCTGAGCTATTCCCTCGCTAAGTATATAATCTATATCGTTTTCCTTGAGAGCCTGCTTAAATCTCTTCTTTCCTGTTGGGTTTATACGCTCACCGATAAGTATCGGCTCATCTCCGAAAACGACAGCGTGCGTATAAGACGACACAAGGCTGATGTTCTTTTTTTCTATGGGTGCGACCGCAATGCCGCTCGTTGCCCTCACCGTCGCCTCGATATACTCGGGCGTTGTACCGCAACAGCCGCCAACAGCTCTCACTCCCCGTCTGACGAGCTCCGCTACGTCAAGCGAGAATTCATCGGGACGCACGTCGTACACCGTCTTACCGTTCACCGCCTTGGGCAGTCCCGCATTCGGCTTCAGAATGACGGGAGTCGACGAATATTTGAGGTATTCCTCAACCACCCCCACAAGCATCTTAGGACCAAGTGAGCAATTGACACCTATAGCATCGGCTCTCATACCCTCAAGCATCGCGACCATTGCCGCGGGTGACGCGCCCGTCATAAGCTTGCCGTCCTCACCGTACGCATTGGACACGAAAACGGGCAGGTCGCTATTCTCCTTAGCAGCAAGAAGCGCCGCCTTGGTCTCGTAGCTATCGTTCATGGTTTCGATGAATATAAGATCCGCGCCGTATTTTACACCAAGGCTTACGGTTTTCGCAAACACACCCACAGCATCCTCAAAATCAAGGTCACCGTAGGGCTTGAGCATTCTGCCCGTAGGACCTATATCGAGAGCCACCCATTTAGGCTGTTCTCCCTTGCTCGTCCGAGACGCCTCTCTTGCGTTGGCTATTGCCGCGCTCACTATCTCCTCAAGCTCCCCGTCGGAAAACTTTAAGATATTCGCGCCAAAGGTGTTGGTATTGACAACGTTGCTCCCCGCGTCATAGTAAGCTCTTTGTATCTCCGTTATGATATCGGGGCGCGTTATATTCCAGCGCTCGGGAAGCTCTCCCGGGACAAGTCCCCTTGCCTGTAAAAGCGTTCC
Organism: Eubacteriales bacterium; assembly: GCA_045536665.1. Lineage (GTDB taxonomy): Bacteria > Bacillota > Clostridia > Oscillospirales > CAG-272 > HGM12713. Next base: position 758 of record JAZSNX010000107.1, on the reverse strand, counting down.
CATACCGCCGTCAAGATAAAGCACGTTTTGTTTTATATACTCGGTTATCTTCATTTTTCTCCTTATTCTCGATGCCTATGATAGCCGTTACGGATTTTGACGGCGACATAAGCATACTGTCACAGAGCGACAGACCTATCCTCTTATGGCAGTCGAGAAGTGTAAATATATTTTTTTGGATCTCAAGCGGCACGTCACCGTAGCCGGGACTGAATCTCGGGCGGGTGTCAAAGCCACTCTCCCTCTTTTCTTGCCTCAGCTCCTCGCAAAACGCATCGCAAAGGCTCTCTATGCGCTCAGTACCTATTGCCTGAAGCAACAGCGCTTTTGTCGGAGATACGCTCGAATATCTCGCAATAAGCCTATCGAGCTCTATACCCACGGTAGCCGCAAAAACCACTACGCTGTCGCAGCCATAAAGCCTATTCTCAAGAGAGGCAGACGCTACCCTCGCAAAGCCAAGGTCAAGCTCACCGTCCTTTCTTTGCAACGGCAGCTCACAGTAGCATACCCTCAGCGTCAGCTTGCCCGATACCTCACAGATACAGCCGTCGAGCATATCGCAAAGCTCTGCTGACATTCCACCCTCAGTTCTTACTCTCGCATAGCGCAATATCTCACGCTTATCAAAGGGCATAGCGCTATACGTCTTGGTATAAACCGTTCTTATCATACCCGACCCAAAATATCCGACAGATTATTTTGTATTGCCTCGGCAACGTCTGGCTTATTCATAGAATAAACGTGTACGTTTGTAA
>JAZSNX010000234.1:0-7001 GCA_045536665.1 Eubacteriales bacterium | reverse complement strand
TAAATGCAAAGATCGGGTCGTCACAGACGGCCCGTTTTTGTATCAAAAGAGCTCCCGACACACAGTGTCGGGAGCTCTTTTTTTATACGTTTGCATCAAGATATTCAACGAGGTCAGCGATAAGGCCGTCGTCGTTAGTACCGAAGCAAAGATCGCAGACCGCTTTAACGTCGGGGTGAGCGTTTGATGGGCACACCGACACGTCAGCCGCCGCGTGCATCTCAAGGTCGTTTATGTAGTCTCCGCAGGTATAAAGGACATAACCCTCGCCAAGCTCTGAGCTTATTATCTCACACAGGCCCTTGCCCTTATCGCATCCCGCAAGCTGTATATCTATAAGTGTTTTTGCGGATTGAGTGACGTATAGTCTATCGGCGAAATGCTCGGCGACCCTTGGCTTTAGTCGGTCGATTACCTCCTTATCGGCACGAATGACAGTTTTATAAAATTTCTTTCCCTGCCACTCGTCTATCGGCAAAACTATCTTCGCGCTTTGCTCTATCCTTTCAAATTCCGCTAAAATATAAGGGTTTTTAAGTCCGTCGGGCGTACAGGTAAAATAGTGCTCCGAGGACGACGCGCGCAAAGCGGCGCTCGGCTCTATATCCGTCACGTATCTCTCAAGCTCTATCATAAGCTCGGACGGTATCATACGAACACTCAGCTCCTCATCCCTCGCGAAGTCGTATATACAAGAACCGTTGCAGGTAGCGGCAGGGAGATTTATATAATCGGCAGCCTGTGAAAACACAAGCCTTACGTGATACGGGAAGCGTCCTGTGGCAATAGTAAAATATCCGCCGTTGTCGGTAAAATACTTGACCGCTCTGAGATTGCGCTCAACAAGTGTCGCTCCCGTGCCGAAAAACGTTCCGTCAAGGTCTGTTGCTATAACTATTTTTTCAAATTTCTTCATTTGTTTTCCAGTTCTTTATCAAGATATTCAACAAGGTCGGCGATAACGCCTTCTTCGTTGGAGCAGAAGCAAAGGGAGCATATCGCCTTGATATCCTCGTGCGCGTTTGCGGGACAAACGGCAACGTCAGCAACAGCGTGAAGTCCGAAGTCGTTCAAATAGTCTCCGCAAGTGTATATTTTATATCCCTCTCCGAGATATTCCGAAACTATGCGTCTCAACGTCGTTCCCTTTGTCACGCCATAGCACTGAATATCCATAAGAGATCTTCCCGACTGCGTAATATACAGTCTGCCTTCAAAGCGCTCCTTGAGCTTTTCTCTTATGCGCTCAATATCCTCTCTTTCGGATTTTATTACCGCCTGATATATATCAAGCTCACGCCATTTATCCTTTTCCGCAACAAGAAAGCTTGATCCGAGTGCCTTAATATTTTCCAGCTCCTTGGAATAATAATTGCTGTTTGCGTCGGCGGGTGTGTAAATATAATCTACAGTCTGCGAGCTGAATCTTACCGCCGCTATGTCCGAATTGCTTTTTAAAAAATCAAAGAACTCCTCAACCAGCTCCCTGTCCATCTTTTTTACTATGCGCTTGGTGTTGGCGGAAAAATCGCTTATTACCGCTCCGTTACTGGTGATACACGGCATATTTACGTACTCCGCCACCGATGGAAAGGAAGCGCAGATATGAGCGGGGGATCTTCCCGATGCGACGGCAAAATGTCCGCCGTTTTCGGTGAAATATCTCACCGCCTCAAGATTTCTTTCTATGATCCTCGCGCCAGCTCCAAAAAACGTTCCGTCAAGGTCCGAGGCTATTACTATGCCTTCAAATTTCTTCATCGCAGATCTCTCCTTAATAGCTCTAATATTTTCTCGAAGTATTCGGGCAGAGGTGCGTCAAAGGTCATCTCCTCACCCGTCCTCGGATGCGTAAGCATCAGCCTTGCGGCAAACAGACACTGCCCGTCGATAAGCGCGCGGTGCTTCGCCTCAAATTGCGTTCCGTCGCCACCGTAGACTCTATCGCCAAGAAGTGGGTGTCCGATGCTTGCCATATGAACTCTTATCTGGTGCGTCCGTCCTGTTTCAAGCTCACATTTTATGAGCGTGAACTGACCGAATCTTTCCACAACGCTCCAGTGAGTTATCGCCTCTCTTGAACGCTTATCGGCGGAGCGTATGACCGCCATTTTCTTGCGGTCAATAGGGTGTCTGCCAATAGGGGCGTTCACCGTTCCGCTGTCCTCGATAAAGTTACCGAGAGCTATCGCGTAATACACCCTCTGAACGTCGTGTCGCTTTATTTTCTCAGCGAGAAAGAGATGCGCCTCGTCATTCTTTGCCACCACGAGCAGTCCGCCCGTGTCCTTATCTATCCGATGAACGATACCCGGTCGCGCTACGCCGCCAATACCCGAAAGGCTGTCCTTGCAGTGATACAAGAGAGCGTTGACGAGTGTACCGCTCTTGTTTCCCGCCGCGGGATGCACGACCATTCCCTTTGGCTTGTTCACGACTATGATGTCTCCGTCCTCGTAGATAACGTCTATCGGTATATCCTCAGGCTCAGCCTCTGACATCTCGGGCTCGGGGAGCTCTATCTCAAGAGTGTCTCCCTCTCTTATTTTATAATTCTTTGCTATCGGCTTGCCGTCAAGCAGAACGCTCGAGTTCTCTATAAGCCTTGCCGCCGCCGAGCGTGTCAGTTGCGTTTTCTCGGCAACGAACGCGTCCGCTCGCTTGCCTGTATCCAAAGACGAAGAGGTGACAACAAACGCCGTGTCGTATATCTCATCACGCTCTGACATTTATCATCACCTCCAAAAAGTCTTAATTTTCTTTGTTTTTTGTTTCGGGCTCGTCCTTCACGGCATCTTCGCCGTTTACGGACATCGCCTTTGCCTCCTTTGCCGCCTTTTGTGTCTTGTAGTCCTTTACCGTACTCACAAGCAACCACAAAACGAGCAATCCACCGCCAACGCAAACGCAGGCGTCTGCAACGTTGAACACCCATTGCCAAAGCTCGCCAAGCGCGCAGAAATCAATAAAGTCCACGACGTAACCAAGCCTTACGCGGTCTATCATATTCCCTATACCGCCCGATATTATCATCGCTATCGCAAGGCACGCGAGCTTGCTTTCGGGACGAAATCTCCACATATATACAAACAGAGCAACTATGGCGATGGTAGATACTACCAAGAACACCCACCTATTATCTGCGAGCATACCAAAAGCAGCTCCTCTGTTTTCTACGTAAGTAAAGCGAAGGATCTCGGGTATAACATCTACCGAGCCCACGGGAGCGAGCAAGTGTACCGCAAAAAGCTTTGTCACCTGATCCATTATGACCAGCGCCGCTATAACTATTATCCAGCTTATCAAAGTGTATCTCCCATTCTTGTTATTTTACAGATACTTCCGCGCAAGCAGCCTGTATCTTCCCTTTTTAGTCTTATCACTGACTGAAATTATCTCAAATCTGCCATATCCTCTGACCGACAGCATACATGGGGCGCTGACAGTCCTGTCTGCCCTTTCCTCGCGCTCAAAATCAAGCTCTACAAGACCGCTCTCAACAGCCGCTCTTGCCTTATCTCTCGACAAAGAGCATATTGCCGCGACTATACAGTCGAGCCTTGCCGACGCCACCGTGTCGCTTATGGCGGCAACACGCCGCTCGGGCATTTCCAGCGTGTCAAGCTCGACACGTCTCACCTTCACTCGCTCATTCGCTATCCGCAAGAGCTGCTCGAGAACGTAGCCGCCGATGGTTTGGTCGCAAAAAGCCACCGCCTTGTATCCGCCATCTCCGTAAACAGCGATATCTCCAATAACCGCTCTCTCAAGCCCCAAGCCGAGTAATGAGCCGAGATAGTCTCTATGCGACAGCGTCTTATATCCGTCGGTAGTCATCTCTATTGCCGATATCTCATAGGAAAAGCCGTAGTCTAAAAGCTCGCTTGCCTGTGTCACTCCCTCAAGATATTCGGGAAGCACGTATATCCTTTTCCGTTCCGCGTCCGCGTATCCGCCGAAGCACACGAACGCGCCTCGACTCTTTCTCAGATGCTTCTCCGCGTAATGCAGCTCAACAGGAGTCAAAAAGTCGCTAACGCCGAGTTCTCCCCTGTCCGCTCTCGCAGAGAGGTCGTCCATGCGTGCGTACAGCTCCTCAAGCTCCATATGCTTACTCATAGCGAGGACAGTATAGTCAGAGCTATCGTAATAAGGAGATAGGCTACGAGGAAGGAGATGTCTATCGGAAAGCCCTGAAACCAATTCATTTTTACAAACAGAACTCTGATCGGGTGTATAAACGGCTCTGTTATCGCAAACAAAAATTCGGTAAATTTGTTGCCGTCAATAGGAAACCAAGAAAGCACGGCTCTTACGAGCATAGCAAGCTCCACCAATGACAGCGCAAGTATCACGACGTTCTTGACAACGTAAATAAATATCACCTTCACTACTCTCCTCTCACAAAAATATTCCGACCTTCCGCACTCTATCCTCTTACGGGCGCAGAAAAGTGCCCCGAGGCGCAATACGGCGCAGTCGGAATCAAAAAAACAGTCTTGCTCGTGTCCGCAGATCCTGCGGACACGAGCTATGATCAGCGAAATATCAGTCAGCTCCGCCTACCATTGCCTCGATGCTGCTTACATCAACATTCTTAGGCGCTACAACGATAGTCGTTCTTCCAACCTTGGTCATAAGTCCGCCAACAGCGTGTGTTGCTCCAGCGAGATAGTCGAGAAGACGGATAGCGCTCTCACGAGCCATTCCCTCTATGTTGAGAAGAACGGTGTTTCCGTTCATAACAAAGTCTGCTATCTCGGAAGCATCCTCATATCCCTTGGGGTTAACTATCTTAAGAGCTACGGCAGCGGGAGTGAACGCAGCAGTGTCTGCGGGAGCGGGAGCAACCGTCTCCTCCTCAAAAGCCGCCTCAGCCTGATCGTCAGCCTCTACGCCGTCAAATCCGCCGCCGTAGTACTCATCGTCACCTGCAAAGTCTCCGTAGTTATCATTCTGCTTTCTGGTAAATTTCAAAAGTCCCATAATAATCCTCCAAAAAATTTATGTATTTTTATATTTTTTACTTTTCAAAAAGGCATCTGCCGATCCTTACGGTATCAGCGCCGGAGGCTATCGCCTCTTCAAAGCTCTCGCTCATTCCCATCGAAATAACGGGTACATCTATATTATGCAATTTTTTTGTCCAAATGTCAAGCACTTGCGCGTAAGTTTGTCCAAAAAATTTCAAATAATCTTGCTTTTTGTCGCATCTCGGAGCCATAGTCATAAAACCGCGAAGCCTTACGTTTTCCAATTTCGCTATTTCAAGGCAGAGCGCCTCAGCCTCACTCGGCATCACCCCGCTCTTGCTCTCCTCCTCGCCGCTGTTTATCTCAACGAGAATATCCATTACCACTCCGTGCTTTTTTGCCTGCTTATCTATCTCAGCGGCAAGCTTTAAGCTATCGACCGAGTGTATCATACACACCTTATCGACGATGTATTTGACCTTGTTGGTCTGAAGTGTACCGATAAAGTGCAGATTAACGTTTTTGTCGTTCAAGCCCTCGTAATGCTCAAGCAGCTGTTGCACTCTGTTCTCGCCAAGATCGTTCACACCCAGCTTATCGTGCAGGTGATTTATCTCGCCGATATCGGCGTATTTGACTGCCGCCACCATAGTTACGGGAGTGCTTCTGCCGACACTGTCTGACGCCGTTTCTATTCTCTTTCTTACTGCCGCTACGTTTCTGTCAAGATATCCGTAATCCATAGCTAATCCAAAATCCTTCCGTCAAAAAGGTTGCTTCCCTTAACTATTATCAGCTCATTAATTCCGAGATATTCCGCCTTGCTGTCGCTCGGCGCATCCACAGACACAAGATAATAGTCCTTTCCCTCGTATATTATCTCGATGCGTCTGTACGATACGACGCTTCCCTTGAGAATGTATACGTTATAATTTCCGCCGCTCGAATGCACCGCGCTCCTCGGTACGTATATTCCGCTTATAGAGCTTACCTCAATGCTCACGGACTGACATCTGTTGAACACAAAGCCTTCGGGCAATCTGTTGGCAAAAAATACGAGTATCTTTCCGCCGCCCGTCTTATCAGCCACCTCTGAGCGTAAGGTCATGGGGATCACTGTATTTCCGTTTTCGGTGAACCTTAGCTGATACGTCTCGTCTACCTTGAAGTAGTTTTTCTCAAGCGCAGATACTTTTACGACAAATCTCCATTCCGAGCTATCGCCAAGCTTACCGTAGACCTTCTCCGACACCTGCGGCGCTTTCATAGACGTGAGCTCATAAAAGCTCTCCTCGGTCATCTCGTCCGCCGCCGCCACGTTGAAGCGGCTCTCATAGCCATCGGTATACGAATAGAAATATCCGCTCTCCTCCGCCTTTTCGATAACGCCCTTGCCGCCATTAAGGAGTATTCCGTCTCTTTGATTTACAAGCATCTCAAGCGTGGCACTCACAGGAGAGTCTTGGTCGGTAAGCAGACTGTGCTTATTCATCGACATAAGCAGCTTGTCCGCCTGCTTGGATATGCTTCCCGTGTCTCCATTCGCGAGCATCTTTGTAAGCGAATAGTACGCGTCGGATATATCGTCGTTGACCTCGGGAAGGTTAGCAAGCGTAAGCCCCGCCTCGGCGCTTTGCTCGAGAATGGCTATCTTAGAGTCCAAAACGCGCAAAAGCGTTTTGGAGGACGCTGCTCCGCTCTCGTACACCTGCGCTATATCGTCTCCGACGGACACCCTCGCGCCGTCGCCCACTATGTAGTTGGCAACACCGCTATTGCTTGAATAAAGCAGCGTTTCATCTCTGAAAACGTATCCCGTGGTATCCACCACCGTCGTCTCGGTGCTGACGCCCGAGGCTACGGTCGTTATTTGCTCTCCAAAGAGGCTGGCAATATGATATATCGCGTAAATGAGCGCGGCAATACCGAGCAACAGCGCCGCAACGCGCTGCATCGTTCCTCCGCTTTTCAAGCTTTTTATCATAGCCCTCTCCTTTTTAAAATACTACCCAAGTCGGAGGCCAAGCG
>JAZSNX010000173.1:0-5119 GCA_045536665.1 Eubacteriales bacterium | reverse complement strand
ACTTTATTCCCGATGAGGATACGCCCGCTCCCTCGGAGGCGGCGGCGATGACCATTCTCCGTGAGGTCATAGAGAAGGAGCTTCATACGCTTACTCCGCGTGAGGAGCACGTTATCAAGCTTCGCTTCGGTCTTTACGACGGGCGCACGAGAACGCTCGAGGAGGTCGGCAAGGAGTTCGATATCACACGTGAGCGAATTCGTCAGATAGAGGCAAAGGCTCTCAGAAAGCTGCGTCACCCCAGCAGAGCAAGACATTTGCGCGGATTTCTTGATTGATTAAAATCGTTGATATGCACAAACCGAGAAGAAAACGTTATGAAGTATGACGAAAAAATCAGCGAAGTGCAAAAAAGCTGTTTTTTAAAGTGTGCGAAGTGACGAAGAAAAAGTTTGGCACTTATCAAAAGGTGAAAAAAAGTGAGGCTTTCTAAGTAGCCGTCACAAAAAAATCACTTGACATTTTTCCATTTTTGTTGTAAAATATTATAGTATCTAAGGTTGGGCTCAGTATGCCCAAATACTCAAGGAGGAAATATGATGAATAAGAGACTTGTATGTCTTCTTTTGTGCTTGGTAATGCTTGCTATGTGCTTTGTCGGTTGTTCGCAGAAAACCGATGACGAGGCCGCTGCTGATATCAGCGAAGAGGCATCCGATAGCGCAATGACGCTCGCTATGTATCTGCTTTGCGAAAGCGAGGTGTCTACTGAGCAGGCTCAGAAGATCGAGACGGCTGTAAACAAGATCACAAAGCCTAAATTCAAAACCCAGCTTAAGCTGTATTTCTATACCGCAGATAAGTACTACGAGGCGCTTGACGCGTCGTTCAAGGCAAGAGCAGAGGCTGAGGATGCGGGACTTATACTCGACCGTGACGAAGATGAAAAGGTAGAGGACGAGACCTTCATCAACGAGGAATGGGGTATCACCGAGATCAAGTATCCCACGATCGACAGCTTCCAGGTAGATATATTCTACATTGGCGGATACGAGCAGTTCAAGAAGTATAGCGATGACGGAATGCTCGCAAAGCTTGATGACGATCTTGCCAGTGAATCCAAGCTCATCAGCGATTATATATCTGCGAACTACCTTACATTTATGAAGAAGCTCAACAACGGTACATACGCTATCCCCAACAATGCGGCGATAGGCAAGTATCAGTATCTGCTTCTCAACAAGGACGTTCTTGAAAAGACAAGATACAATACCCCATCAGGTATTGCTCAGTTCAACAGTGTGACATGCGATGCGGTGCAGAGCGTGCTCTCTCAGGTCAAGAACGAATATACAGAGTACACCCCCTTCTATTCCTCTCTCGGACCGGACGGACTTCCTCTCACGGGCTGGAAATATTGGGGAGTTGATGAGAACGGCGTTCTTTGCAACGACTTCTCGCTTCTCGCGTGCCCCTATCCCAACGCTCAGTATATGGAGAAGGACGCATCCTACCTTGCTGGTACGATGAACATTCTCCGTAACCGAACCTTCGCAAACGCTGTAATGACACTCAGAACATATAAGGAAAACGGTTACTTCGGAACTGAGGCTGAGCTCAAAGAGGGTAAGATAGCTGTCGCTTATATGGAAGGCAGTACCGATATCCCCGTAAAATACGCGGATGATTACGTAGCTGTCCCGATAGGAACTCCCATTATGGAGACAGAGGATCTTTACAAGGATATGTTTGCTGTAACATCCTATACATCCAGCACCAGCAGAAGTATGGAGATCGTTACATATCTTAACACCAATGAGGAATTCCGCAATCTTCTTCTTTACGGAATCGAGGGCGAGAACTACGAGCTTGTTAATTCCGACTATTTTGATGAGAACGGTGATGCTTATAAGGTAGTAAGAAGATTGAACAACAACTATATGATGACTCCCGAGAAGACAGGTAACACACTTATTGCCTATACTCTTGAGGGTGGCGATCCTACGCTGAATGATTATATCAAGCTTCAGAACTCCAACGTTAAGATAAGCGTTACGATGGGCTTTGTGCTTAAGAACGACCTTCACGCAGTCAATGAGGCTTGGCTTGAGGGAACAAGACAGCTCTCGCTCGCTATGCTTGAAAGACTCAAAAATTCCACATATCAAGAAATAATGGACTATGAGGGCTACTGGCTGACGCTTGCTAATGAGGTAGAGACTGACGCTAACTTCGTAGGACTCAAGACGCTTGATCCTGAGGGAACTAATTATACTATCGGACTTGTTCAGATGTATGAGAACTGGGGCGTTTCGATGGGTATCTACGATCCCGAGGCAGCCGAATAATTTTAAAATAATAAGCATAGAGGTGTGCATAAAATGCACACCTCGTGTTTTATAGCAGAGGATATATGAAGTCATACGATCATATTATATGGGACTTTAACGGCACGTTGCTTGACGACGTGCAGACAGGAATATCTTCGGTGAATAGGCTGTTGACCGAAAGAGGACTTAAGCCAATACCCGACGTTGAATATTATAGAAGCGTATTTCGCTTCCCAATAATAGACTATTATAGGTCGCTTGGATTTGATTTTGAGCGTGAGCCTTATGAGGAGCTTGCACCCAAGTGGGTTGCGCTGTATCTTGAATACGTTAAAAGCGCTACTCTTTATGAGGACGTCAAGGCTACGCTTGAATATCTGCGTGAGCGAAAAATAGCACAAATAATTTTGTCGGCAACCGAGCTACAGATGCTTTGCGGACAGGTGGAGGAGCTTGGAATAAGAGAATACTTTGAGGAGATACTTGGACTTGATAATATTCACGCAGGCTCAAAGCTTGCGCTTGCGTTTGATTGGAGAGAACGTCATAAGGGGGCGAGAGCCTTGCTCGTTGGGGATACCGACCATGACGTAGAGACAGCAAAGGCACTCGGCGCTGACTGCGTGCTCGTAGCGAGAGGGCATCAATCAAAGGAGTATCTTATGACACTTGGTGTCCCCGTGCTTGATGATCTTTCGGAGTTAAAACGGTTTATATAAAACAAAAAGCAGGAAACGCAAGTTTCCTGCTTTTTTGATCTTTATATTTATTTAAGCATTCCCTCAAGGGTCGCCTTTGCGCTTGCGAGGGCTTCGTCGATCTTATCGGCTTCCTTTCCACCCGCCATTGCGTTGTCGGGACGTCCGCCGCCCTTGCCGCCTGTGACTGCCGCAACAGCTCCAACGAGCTTGCCTGCGTGCGCGCCGCCCGCAACAGCGTCCTTGCCTGCGACAGCGATGAAATTGAGCTTTCCGCCGCCGTTTATCGCGAGTACAGCTACTGTATCGGCGTAATTTGCCTTGATGTCGTCGGCGAGTGTTCTCGCTGCGTCTATCTGCATATCATCAAGCTTTGCGCATATAAGCTTAAAGCTACCAACCGCTACCGCGGAGGAGAGGATAGAGTCGAGCTTACCGGACGCAAGCTTTGCGTTGAGAGCATCTATTTCCTTCTTAGCCGCGCGGAGCTCTTCCTCAACAGCGGTCGCTCTCTTGGCGATGTCAGAAGGATTCTGCGCCTTGAGCACGGAAGCGGTGTTTGCGATAAGCTCCTGCTGATCAGCAATAATACCGAGAACTCCAAGTCCGGTCTTGGATTCTATTCTTCTGACACCGGCTGCAACGCTCGATTCGGAAACTATCTTGAAAAGTCCGATCTTAGCGGTGTTGTCAACGTGAGTACCGCCACAGAATTCCGTGGAGCAGTCGCCCATCTTTACAACTCTCACTATCTTGCCGTACTTCTCGCCGAACAGTGCCATAGCGCCCATCTTCTTTGCGCTTTCAATATCGGTCTCAACCGTATCAACCGCAACGCCACGAAGAATGTTCTCGTTAACTATCGCCTCGACCTTGGCGATCTCCTCTGCCGTAAGAGCGGCAAAGTGAGTAAAGTCAAAGCGTCCGTTATTCTCATCAACGTAAGAGCCTGCCTGCTCAACGTGGTTGCCGAGGACCTGACGGAGAGCAGCCTGAAGCAAGTGGAGAGAGGAGTGGTTGCGCATAATAGCGGCACGTCTGCCGTCGTTTACCACAGCCTTAACCTCATCACCTACACGGAGAATACCGTTATTTACCGTACAAATATGGAGATATATGCCGTCAGCCTTCTTGGTGTCTATTACCATAGCCAGCTTATCAGGACCGAAGATAGCGCCATCGTCGCCAACCTGACCGCCGCCCTCGCCGTAGAAGGGAGTCTTGTCAAGAATAACGGTGCACTCGCCCTCGCTGACCTCTTCAACAAGAGTGTCATCCGCAATGATAGCGATTATCTTCGCGTCGGACTCAACAGAGCCGTAGCCAACGAACACGGTCTTTGCAAGATCGTCAATAAGTCTCTTTGAGGATTCGTCCCAGCCGCCAATATTTCCTCTTGCGGCTCTTGCTCTGTCCTTCTGCTGCTTCATAAGAACGTTGAACGCGTCCTCATCTATTTCCAAGCCGTTCTCAAGAATTATCTCGCGAGTAAGATCGAGGGGGAATCCAAAGGTATCGTAAAGCTTGAATACGTCCTCTCCCGCGATAATAGTCTTGCCCTCTGTCTTCGCGTCCTTGATAATGGTATTGAGTATTCCAAGGCCCGCATCGATCGTGGCGTCAAAGCGCTCTTCCTCGTTGCCTATTACCTTGAGGATATAAGCCTTCTTTTCGCCAAGCTCGGGATACGCGTCGATGTTCTCACCGATAACTACCTCGCAAAGCTCGCAGAGGAATGCGCGGTTGATGCCGAGAAGCTTACCGAAGCGGCAAGCGCGGCGAAGTATACGGCGAAGAACGTATCCGCGTCCCTCGTTTGAGGGGATAACGCCGTCGCATATCATAAAGGTTGCGCTTCTTATGTGGTCGGTAACGACACGAATGGAGATATCGTCCTTCGCGTCCTTGCCGTATTCCTTGCCCGCGATAGCGCAAACGGTGTTGAGTATCTTTCTTACGGTGTCAACCTCAAAGAGGTTGTCTACGCCCTGCATAACACAAGCGAGACGCTCAAGACCCATACCTGTATCTATGTTCTTCTGAGCAAGCTCGGTGTAGTTGCCGTTTCCGTCGTTGTTGAACTGCGAGAATACGTTGTTCCATATCTCCATAAAGCGGTCGCAGTCGCAGCCGGGCTTACAGTCAGGCGAG
>JAZSNX010000069.1:0-5544 GCA_045536665.1 Eubacteriales bacterium | reverse complement strand
GTTAGCGACACGGGAGAGGGAATAACCGAGAAGGATCTTTCCGAGATATGGAACAGATACTACCGAGTAGATAAGATGCACAAGCGAGCAACGATAGGCACAGGTCTCGGACTGTCCATAGTCAAGGAGATACTTGAGGTGCATAATGTGGCGTTTGGCGTTGACAGCGAGATAGGACGTGGCTCGACCTTCTGGTTTGAGCTGCCACTGTCAGAGATACCGAGTATAATAAATGCGGAATACGTTTTGGAAGACGGAGAAAATGAGGACATTAAGAGATAAGATGATCATCGGGGCGCTTGCTTGCCCCGTATGCGGAGCAAAAATGGAGATGCGCGAGAGCGCTGGCGTCAGCCTTCGTTGCGCGGGAGCAAAGACACATTGCTATGACGTTGCCGCCTCAGGCTATGTCAATCTTTGCGGTCCAAAGCAGAGCGGCGGAGGAGACAGCAAACAGGCGGTAAGAGCGAGAAGCGAGTTCCTCGGAAAGGACTACTATCTTCCCGTAGCGCGTGAGCTTTGCGGAGTTATCGGGGAATATGCGAAGGATGGTCTGGTGCTTGACGCGGGCTGCGGAGAGGGCTACTATTCTTGTCTGCTTGCTAAAGACGGCAAGTCGGTGCTCGGTATAGATATCTCCAAATTCGCTACCGAAGCGGCAGCAAAAAGAGTAACAAGAGAGGGAGCTGACAACGCGTTCTTCGCTACGGCAAGTGTGTTCGATATACCCCTGCTTGATTCAAGCGTCTCGGCTGTAACCAGTGTGTTCGCTCCGTGCGCCGAGACCGAGTTTTCCCGTGTGCTTAAGAGCGACGGCGTGCTGGCGGTCGTTTGGGCGGGCGAGGAGCATCTGATGGGACTAAAAAGGGCGATATACGACGTAGCCCATATCAACACTGAAAGAGCCGATCTCCCCGAGGGTATGCGGAAGATATACGAGACGAGAGTGCGATACGACATCTCGCTCGATAACAATGCTGATATAATGAGCCTTTTCTCAATGACGCCGTATTATTGGCGCACCTCTCCTGCGGACGCGGAGAAGCTTCGCGGACTTGGAGCACTTGATACCGAGGTAGACTTTATGATATCCGTCTATAAAAACGCAAAAGGGGTACAAGAATGAAGATAAGTCTTGTTATTCCAATGTACAATGAGAGCTCAGTTATCGAAGCTACGGCAAAAACGCTCTCCGAATATATGCGTGAGCGCTTTGATGACTACGAGATCATCTTCTCGGACGACGGCTCGACGGACGGCTGTCGAGAAATAGTAGAGCGCTTGGGACTTGAAAACGTAAGAGTCGTAGGAGAAGCGCAAAACAGAGGTAAGGGAAGCGCCGTAAGAATCGGAATGCTTGAGGCTTGCGGGGAGATAAGGATATTTACGGACGCCGATCTCGCGTATGGCACAGAGGTCATAGGCAAGGCGCGCGACGTCTTGGCAAATACGCCTGAGGCAGATATGCTCATAGGCTCGCGCAATATAGAAAGAGACGGATATTCAGAGTATACCTTTTTGCGCCGAGTTATGTCCAAGATATACATAAGGCTCGTAAGGCTTGCGGGAGGAATTAAGCTCAGCGACTGCCAATGCGGCTTCAAGGCGTTCAGGGCGGAGAGCGCGGAGCACATATTCGCCAGATGTAAGACCGACGGCTTTTCCTTTGATTTTGAGGTCATGCTTCGAGCTTCCGCACAGAATATGCGAGTTGTCGAGATGCCGATAAGGATACTTAATCACAGAAGCTCGTCTATAAAGCCCATTAAGGACGCGATAAAAATGCTTGGCGATATCAGAAAGATCAAAAAAGAGGTGAGAGGCGGAAAATAATGCCGCTCACAATACCATAAAAATCCGCGGAGATATTGCGTCTTCGCGGATTTTGTGTTATAATTATCCTATACTTAAAGCAAAAAAGGAATGGAACGATGAAAACTGTAATCCTTGACAGATGTACGATAACTAAGGGCGATATCGATATGACTGCTCTTGAATGTTTTGGTGAGACGGAATATTACGACCTGCTTAGTAAGGAGCAGATAGTCGAGGCACTTCAGGGAGCGGATGCCGTGATATGCAATAAGGCTGTTATCGATAAGGATATAATACGGGCGACATCCTTGAAATTTATCGGTGTTTTCGCTACGGGATACAACAATATAGATATCGATTACGCAAGAGAGCGTGGAATAGTCGTATGTAATGTGCCTGGGTATTCAACAGCCTCAGTGGCTCAGATAACCTTTTCTCTGATACTTGAGCTTGCGAGCAATACCGCTGGATATGCGGCATCGGTTGCTGACGGAGACTGGAAGCGCTCTAAGCAGTTTTCTTATTTCAAGCATCCGATCTCCGAGCTTGCGGGTAAAACACTCGGTATATACGGACTTGGAACTATCGGTCTTGCCGTGGCGAGAATTGCCAAGGCGTTTGATATGAGAGTTATCGCTTATACGAGAACGCCAAAGAGCGTTGAGGGCGTCGAGTTCGTTGATAAAACCGAGATATTCTCGCAAAGTGACTATTTGTCCTTCCACTGTCCGCTCAATAGCGAGAGCGCAAAAGTAGTAAATAAGGACACGCTTTCACTTATGAAGCCTACCGCGTATATTATAAACACGGCGCGCGGAGGTGTTATTGACGAATACGCGCTCAGAGACGCGCTGCTCGGCGGACAGATAGCCGGAGCGGCACTTGACGTGCTTACGGCAGAGCCTATGGCGGAGGACTGTCCTCTCTTTGGAATAGATAATTGCATTATAACTCCCCATATTGCCTGGGCAGCTATCGAGTCGCGTACAAGACTTATAGAGCGTGTGGCTGAAAATCTTGGCGCGTTCGTCAGCGGTGAGCCGATAAACGTAGTAAACAAATAAAAAAACAGGACGCAACACCTGCGTCCTGTTAAAATACATTTTTAGAGAGCCGAAACAATAGCGGCTGTATCCTTTGCTATAACCAGCTCCTCGTTAGTGGGGATAACGTAAACAGCAACCTTAGAGCCGTCCTTTGATATCCTTGCGCTCTCAGAGAGACGGAATGCCTTGTCATTTGCCTCTTTGTCAAGCTCGATTCCAAGGTGTTCCATATCAGCGCAGACACGCTCACGGAGCATAGAACTGTTCTCGCCGATACCTGCTGTGAATACGACAGCGTCAAGACCGTTCATTATAGCGGCATATCCGCCGATGTACCTCTTGAGCTGATGCTTGAGTATGTCTACCGCGAGAGTTGCCTTTTCATAGTTGGGGTCGGTAGGACCTGCGAGGATAGCGTTCTCAACGTCACGTGAGTCGGAGGAGTAGCCTGTTATACCAAGGAAGCCGGACTTCTTGTTCATAACGTCGTTGACCTCGGATGCGCTAAGCCCCTCCTTGTCCATGATAAAGGGAACGATAGCGGGGTCGATGTCTCCGCAACGAGTACCCATCTCAACGCCTGCAAGAGGAGTAAAGCCCATGGAAGTATCCATTACCTTACCGCCCTTTACAGCGGAAACGGAAGAGCCGTTACCTATGTGGCAGGTAACTATCTTGGTGTCCTCGACGGGCTTGTCAAGCAGCTTTGCCATCTCTGCGCTTACGTAGCGGTGAGAAGAGCCGTGGAAGCCGTAGCGGCGAAGACCGTACTTTTTATAGTATTTATAAGGAAGAGCGTACATATATGCCTCGGGAGACATTGTCTGGTGGAAAGCCGTGTCAAATACGAGCACCTGAGGAGTTGTGGGCATTGTGTCAAGACAGCCCTTGATACCCATAAGGTGAGCAACGGTGTGAAGAGGAGCGAACTCCTTGCACTGCTCAAGCTGCGCGAGGACCTCAGGGGTCATAAGAATGGACTCGGAGAAGTAAGGACCGCCATGCACTATGCGGTGACCGATAGCCTGGATCTCGCTCATGTCCGCGATACAGCCGTACTCAGCATCGGTAAGATACTTGACTACGAGCTTCATAGCGTCGGCGTGATCCTTCATAGGAGACTCATACTTTACCTTAAGTCCCTTGACAAGCTGCTTGTGCTCAATAAGAGAGCCATCAAGACCGATCCTTTCGCAAAGACCCTTTGCGCTTACAACGTTTGTGTCGGTGTCGATGAGCTGATACTTAAGTGAGCTCGAGCCTGCGTTTACAACGAGAATGTTCATTATAAATGTCCTCCAGTAAGTAAATATAATTAATTCAACAACTCATATTATACTACAAAAAATTTTTCATTTCAATAGCAAATCACAATTTTTTGATAAAAATCACAGAAAAGGAGTAAAAAATGTCAAGGATATGTATCGTCTGCGAATTTAATCCTTTGCATAACGGACACGTATATCTTTTGAATAAGGCAAGAGAGCTTGGCGCGGAGAGCGTTACGTGCATTATGAGCGGCAACGCAACGCAGCGAGGAGAGCTATCCATAATAGATAAGTACGCGCGTGCCGAGGCGGCTGTAAAGAGCGGCGCGGACCTTGTGCTTGAGCTTCCGTATCCGTGGTGCGCCTCAAGCGCCGAATACTTTGCGTTTGCGGCGGTGAGACTTGTTTATCCATTTGGAGATACTCTGCTGTTTGGCTCGGAATGCGGAGATATCGAGCTTCTTAAGACTGCGGCAAGGATATGCGAGACACCCGAGTTCTTGGAAGAATATGAAGCTCGTCTTTCCGACGGCGAGGCGACCGCGGCGGCATATCTTGCCTGCTTGAGGAAAAGGGGAGTAAATGAGCTCGCTTCAAACGACCTGCTTGGCGTTGCCTATATAAGAGCGATAAATAAGCTTGGCGTACCGCTCGCCCCCGTGACCGTAAAAAGACTTGGAGCGGCGTATAACGAGACGAGCGAGATAGAGGGAGCTCTTCAGTCCGCGACGGCTCTGCGGGCTCTTATTGCCGAGGGAAGCGCCGAAAGGCTTGGAAAGTACGTTCCCGAATGTATGTCACAAAAGCTTATTACCGCAAAGGAGCACGGTCTGCTTACAGATAAGCGAGAGCTTGATACGGCGGCGCTTTGCTACTTCAGACTTATAGAGCCGGCTACGATCTGCGATATCGCCGAGATGACCGACGGACTTGAAAACAGGATATGCGCTCTCGCTCGCTCCTCTCTGTCGTATAGCGAGCTGTTTGAGACATTGAGGACAAAGAGATATACGGACGCAAAGCTTCGACGAGCGTTGCTTTTCGCTATGACGGGCGTGACTAAATCGGATATACGCACCTCTCCCGGATATACTCTTTTGCTCGGAGCAAATGAGGTTGGCAGAGAGCTGCTCGCGAAGAACAGAAAAGATAAGCAGATAAATGTCGTTACAAAACCGGCTGACGCGCCTAAGAGCACGGCGCAGTACGCATTGTCGGAAAAGCTCGACGCGCTATACGGTCTTGCGAGAAAAAATAAGCTTGTTACAAATGAATTTGTCAAAAGAGGAGCTTATATTGAAAAATAGCACTTGCTTTTCCGAGAAAATACTGTTATAATAAGGTCAATGATAAAAAAAGGAGCATACTATGAAAAACATACTCGATAAAAAAGGCTTTATTTGTGATATGGACGG
>JAZSNX010000211.1:0-3472 GCA_045536665.1 Eubacteriales bacterium | reverse complement strand
ATGGAAGATGAAAACTCCCATTCCCGAGCAGTTTAAGAAAATGATAGTTATGAACAGTAACGACATCGAGGCAGTCGGAAAGCTCGTAAGCTTCGTGTTCTGCGCTGTTGATATGAAGAAGGACGAGATAAAGGCTCTTGAGGAGGCTTACGCTAAGGCTGAGATCCCCGTTGTCTCCAATAACTCCGCAAACCGTTGGACGCCCGACGTTCCTATGGTTATTCCGGAGATAAACGACGCTCATCTTGAGGTCATTGCCGCTCAGAGAAAGAGACTCGGAACAAAGAGAGGATTTATAGCTGTTAAGCCTAACTGCTCTATCCAGTCCTACGTTCCCGCGCTCACACCTCTTCTTAAGTACGGCATCAAGGAGGTAGTTGCTACCACCTATCAGGCAATATCGGGTGCAGGTAAGACCTTTAACGAGTGGCCTGAGGTGATAGACAACGTTATCCCCTTTATCGGCGGTGAGGAAGAGAAGAGTGAGCAAGAGCCTCTCCGTGTTTGGGGTAAGGTCGAGAACGGCGAGATAGTCAAGGCAGACGCTCCCGTTATCACAACGCAGTGTATCCGTGTTCCCGTAACTGACGGACACACGGCGGCGGTATTCGTAAAATTTGAGAATAAGCCCTCCAAGGAGGAGATACTCAAGGCTTGGAAGGAGTTTTCGGGTAAGCCTCAGGCGCTTGGACTTCCTCACGCACCCGAACAGTTTATCACATACTTTGAGGAGGATAACCGTCCTCAGGCAGCTCTTGACCGTGATATCTACGGAGGTATGGGAGTTACTGTCGGCAGACTTCGCGAGGATAAGATATACGATTATAAGTTCGTAGGTCTTTCTCACAATACACTCAGAGGTGCGGCGGGCGGAGCTGTGCTTATCGCGGAGCTGCTTTACAGAGAAGGCTATTTTAACTGATATCGTCAAAATCGCTTGACAAAACTCTTTTATCGGTATATAATGATATGTAGTAAAAGGGAGTAGTTTGCAAAGACCGTGTCTTTGCTCGGCTGTTCGTCAATACGCTCATTTGAGCCGGATCGCCGTAAACCAAGGTTTAAAACAAGACTTTTATCGGCTTTTGCGGTAAAAGTCTTGTTTTTTGTGCAAACTACTAATACATTCAAAGAAAGGACAAAACAATGAAGGATCTAGCTTTTCTTGTTGAGGGACTCTCCGAGGTCTTCAATTTTGCCGACGGCGGTTGGAAATATCTCGTAATGTGGGCTATTGGCGGTCTCCTCATCTATCTTGCAATAAAAAAGGACATGGAGCCCACGCTTCTGCTTCCTATGGGATTTGGCACGATACTCGTCAACCTTCCGTTCTCGGGAGCAATTGGTGAATATATGGAGGGTGTGCTTGTCGATCCTAACGGACCGCTCAGCACGCTGTTCAATGCGGGTATCGCAAATGAGCTTTTCCCACTTTTACTGTTTATCGGTATCGGAGCGATGATAGACTTCACGCCCGTTCTGACTAACCCAAAGCTTATGATATTCGGTGCGGCGGCACAGTTCGGAATATTCCTTACCTACGCTCTCGCATCTATATTCTTCCTGCCTGAGGTTGCTGCTTCTATAGGTATCATAGGTGCGGCTGACGGACCTACGGCGATCGTCGTTGCAAATAAGCTTCTCGGAGCAGACGGCGAGATAGTCGGAGCCATAATGGTTGCGGCGTACTCATATATGGCACTCGTGCCTATCATTCAGCCCCCTGTTATCAAGCTTCTCACCACTAAGAAGGAGAGAATGATCCGTATGCCTTACGAGGGCAAGAAGATATCCAAGACAACAAAGATACTCTTCCCAATAGTTGTAACTATCGTTGCAGGTCTCGTTGCCCCCTCGTCGGTACAACTCGTAGGTTTCCTTATGTTCGGTAACCTTATTCGTGAGTGTGGAGTGCTTGACAGCCTCTCCGAGACAGCGCAGAAAGTGCTTGCAAACCTTATTACCATATTCCTCGGTATCACTATCGCGACAAAGATGCAGGCAGAGCAGTTCCTCAAGCCCTCAACGCTTCTTATACTCGGACTCGGTCTTGTTGCGTTCATCTTCGATACCGCAGGTGGTGTGCTCTTTGCTAAGTTCCTCAATCTCTTTATGAAGAAGAAGATCAACCCTATGATAGGTGCTGCGGGAATTTCCGCATTCCCAATGTCGGGTCGTGTCGTTCATAAGATGGGACTTAAGGAAGACCCCCAGAACTTCTTGCTTATGCACTCCATAGGTGTAAACGTATCGGGTCAGATCGCCTCCGTTATAGCGGGCGGACTTATCCTAAACTTCTTTATGTGATAGGGAGGTAAAGTGATATGAAAATGTTCAATATTATAAATACCTTTGCTCTTAACGCAGGTGAGAACGCTGAGAAGATATCTCAGGATATCCTCATCGACCCCTCGAGATTTCTCGGAACGCTTAAGCATATGGGTATAGGAATGCTCAGCATATTCCTCGTTATCGGCGTTATTATTCTTGCGGTATACGCACTGAACAAGACGACTGCCGCTATTGAGGAAAGAAAAGCACAAAAAGAGAATAACGAGCAGTAAAGTAAAAAAGGTCGTTCGTACAAACGACCTTTTTGCTTTTTTTATTGAGAAATTCAAGTTAGGATTTGTCGAATAGTTAAATCCAACAGGTGTAGGGGCGCTTTGTGAATCGCCCATTTATAGCATTATGTTTTTGTGGCGGGCGATTCGTGAATCGCCCCTACAAAATATAATTCAACACACCGACAAATCCAAATTTATCTTTATTTTTTTCTTCCAAAAAATTTTTTTGAAATATTTTAAAAAAAGGTATTGACATTTGAAAAATTTATGGTATAATATTATCAAGAACAAATCCTAATAAGGACGGTGTATTATGAACAACGTTAAAGAAAAACGGAATACATTGCAAAAAAGGATTGTTTCAGACGTTTTTTTCAGTATGAACAATCACCCTTCCGCGGGAATGGTGTACGAAGCGGTGCGGGAGAAATACCCAAGCATCAGCCGAGCCACGGTTTATCGTATACTTGCCGAGGCAGCTGAAGAGGGGAGTATCCAGCGACTTAAGCTGACGGACGCCAACGATCGCTATGATTTCACACTTACTGATCACTGTCACGTGGTTTGCCGTAAGTGCGGCGCGGTCGCGGACGTTAAGTTGGAGGTCGACGGTAACGCGCTCGCAAGCTCCGCCGAAGGATGCGAGGGCTTCTCGGTAGAGAAGTGCCACGTTGAGTTTGTTGGTATCTGCGAAAAATGTCGCAATAAAACGGAAAAATAATTATTTAATTAAAGGAGAAAATTATTATGGCAAAGTTTGTATGTTCTGTATGCGGTTACGTTCACGAGGGAGACGCTGCTCCCGAAAGATGCCCCCAGTGCAAGGTTCCTGCAGAGAAGTTCAATAAGCAGGAAGAGGATAAAATGACTTGGGCAGCCGAGCACGTTGTCGGCGTAGCAGAGGG
>JAZSNX010000044.1:0-8078 GCA_045536665.1 Eubacteriales bacterium | reverse complement strand
CCGTACCGCACGGTCGTTCCTGCCCTTTGATTTTTTGACAGAGAAAGGAGAAAGAATATGTTCAAGAGTATATTTGCGAAATACGTATCGGCATTTATGCTTATAATACTTTCAAGCTTTCTTGTCATTATTTTTATAATTTCATCTATAATAAGCAGCTATTCGACTGACGCAAAGTCGGAGATAATGGCGAATAGCGCTTGGTCGTCGGCGACCTACGTAGAGGGGCTTTTCGACCATTCCGATAAGGATAGCGTTGCCGAGGTCGTAGACGAGTCTCGTCAGGCGGTGGCCGATATGCTCGGTACTATCGCGCAGAACTCCGAGGACATAACCATACTCGTTTCCGACAACGAGGGCGCGATAGTGCTGTCGGTCGGAGCTGAGCGTACCAAGGAGGGAGCGAGGATACCGAAGGCTTTTATGGCTGAGGTCAACAGCGGAAACGCGCTGACGGGTGACGAGAAGCTGATAGGCGTATTTGAAACCCCCAAGTACGTATACGCGATGCCCGTATATAACGCGGACAACGCCGTTTGCGGAACTGTTTTTGTGTGCGCGGAGTCGGTGATGCTCACAAAGCTTCTTGAGGTCATCATCAAGACCATAGTCGTATCTATTCTTTGGGTGCTTCTCGCCGCGCTTATCGCGGTATACTTTATAACTGAAAAGATAACTGGACCGCTTAAGGAGATAAGCAGAGCGGCAAAGCAGTTCGCTAACGGAAAGTTTGACGTGCGAGTTCCCGTGCGAGGAAACGACGAGGTGTCGGAGCTTGCGCTGGCAGTTAACAATATGGCACAGTCGCTGGACAGATATGACGATATGAGAAACACCTTTATGTCAAACGTATCGCACGACCTGCGCTCACCGATGACGTCCATATCGGGATTTATTGACGGAATACTTGACGGGGTCATTCCCCCCGAAAAGCACGAATATTATCTGAGAATAGTGTCCACCGAGATAAAGAGGCTGTCAAGGCTTGTAGCGACGTTGCTTGACCTATCAAGAATTCAGGCGGGGGAGCGTAAATTCAATATGATTCCGTTTGACATTTGCGAGATGAGCAGAGAGATCATAATCTCCTTTGAGCAGAAGTTTAACGAAAAGAAGCTCGAGGTGGAATTTGACTGTCCCGATGAGGCGCTCTGTGTTGTCGCGGACAGAGACGCGATATACCAGATAGCGTACAATTTGTGTGATAACGCTATAAAATTCGCGGGAGAGGGCGCGCTCATACGTGTCAGCGTCAAGAGACTTAAAAACAAAAAGGCGCTCGTTACCGTATATAATGAGGGACAGGGAATATCCGAGGCGGATCTGCCATACGTATTCGAGAGATTTTACAAGAGCGATAAGAGCCGAGGACTTAATAAGACGGGCGTTGGACTCGGACTATTCATCTCAAAAACAATAATTGATGCCCACGGCGAGACGATATGGGCTGAGAGCGAATTTGGTAAGAATTGCAGCTTCAGCTTTACCTTGCCGCTTGAATGATCAAACAAAAGCTTGAGAGAGCCTTTTCCTTAAAAGGCTCTCTCTTTTTTTATAACATTGAATAAAATAAAACCTTTCTGCGCATTACTAATATTAACATATAGGCATAGGAGATAGATAAAATGAGGGAAATACGCAGAAGAAATCCGCATATAAAGAACACGGACGGTATGAGCGCGCTCGATGACGTCAACGAGCAGGAGCTCGCCAAGGACAGCGGCGGTTCAGCAATACCTCGCGAGCGTAACACGGACGGAGCGCAGCTCTCCAAGGGACAGGAGAAGAAACAGACAGGTGAGATCAACGTGCCCCTGCCCCTTAAGGTCGAGCAAAAGGAGAAGCGTATTGTTGAAGCCTCAAGCCCAAAGCAAAAGGAAAGCGAAAGCGAGCCCGAGCAGGAGCAAGCTCCGCCAAGGTCTGAGCAAGACGCGACCGAGGAGCGGGAGGATGAGCCCAAGGAGAGACGCACGGGTGGACTTTATGTAGCCTTTATAGCGCTTTGCGCGCTTTTGAGCGTTGCCGTCGTGCTTTATGCGGTTTTCTACGTGCCCGAGGAACAGACGCCTGTGGGAGAGACACCAGCTGTGGATCAAGCGCCTGTCGTGAATGACGACGCTTCTACCGACCCTAGACCGCTTTACGACCGAATTGCCAACTTGGCGGTCACTGTACGGACACGCACGGACGACGGCACAAGGATAAGCTCGGGAACTGTCGTGTTTTCCGACGGCTATGTAGCAACGCTTTGGGACATCGTGGGGAGCGCGGAGCGCATAGAGGTCATACTGAGGAGCGGTGAGATATGCGAGGCAACTCTTGTCGGCGGAAGCTCGCTCTCCGAGCTTGCTCTGCTAAAGATAGAAGCGAGTGTTCCCGAGACGATAGCAACGGCAAACGATGTTCAGATAGGCGATACAGTATATGCCGTAGGGGCGATGGGAAACAGCGCCTATGCGTCACTCTCCTCGAGCCTTGGCAAGGGAAGTGTTTCGTTCGAAGCGAGAAATCTGCGAGTCGACGAGGGGAATACGCAAAAATTCATAAAGGCTATGCAGCTTGACGGATTTAATACAGACTCGCTTGGCGGCTGTCCTGTGTTTAATGAGAACGGAGAGATGATAGCTATTATGGTCAATATTGGCGCAGACTCGGCAAGCTTTGCTTTGCCGATAGAAGAGGCTATGAGCGTGCTGGCATCTATCAAGGCGGGACAGACCCCCACTGATGAGGCGGTTGCCGCTCTTGCGTATCCGTGTCCACGTCTCGGAGTGGAATGCGAGACGGTTGAGGACGGCGTAAAAATAGCGATGTTTTCCACCGAAAACGTAGATGCGGCAAAAAAGCTCAAGATAAACGACGTTATAGTTAAGGTGGGAGAAATAAAGGTTGCGGACGTTGACGCGTTGCGAGCTGAGATAGAAAAACACAGGGTAGGAGACAGCGTGGAGGTGTTCGTAAAAAGATACGACCAAATACTGTCTTTTTACGTTGAATTGAGCGCTTGAGCGGTAAAAAAGAAAAAAGGTATTGCAAAACAGGAAAGAATGTTGTATAATATTAAGAATACAACATTCTTTTTAACGTTTTTTGAGAACGGGAATAGAATGATAAGACAAATACAATTAATGTGGAGGAAAAAATGGTTACCTTATCCATATGGGATATGCTTCTGCGCGTTGGCATTGCGGTGCTGTGCGGTGGCGTTATCGGTATAGAAAGAGGAAGGAAACGCCGTCCAGCGGGCTTCAGAACGTATATGCTCGTATGCGTCGGCGCGGCAATGACGATGATCCTCAGTACATATCTCGCCGCAATGCTCACAGGTCCTTGGGCGGCGGTGCTTCCCGTCGACCGTGCCAAGATCGACGTTTCACGTTTCGGAGCGCAGGTCATCAACGGAATAGGCTTTCTCGGCGCGGGAACTATCATAGTTACGGGAAAGCAGCAGATAAAGGGAATGACTACGGCGGCGGGCCTTTGGGCATCCGCTTGTATGGGACTCGCGATAGGAGCGGGCTTTTATATGGCTTCGCTTATCTGCTGCGCGCTCATAATACTGACGGTCGTGGTCTTTTCCAAGCTTGAGCATCTGATACTTTCACGTTCCAGAAACATTAACCTTTACGTTGAGTTTGAAAAAACGGACGATCTTTCCGATATAATAGAGAAGATCAAAGCAAAGCAAGTCAAAATATTTGACGTTGAGGTCACCAAGGCAAAATATTCGGATAGCAGATATCCGAACGCTATATTCACGCTTCAGCTTCCCAAGAAAACACCGCATACCGTGGTTATGACGGCTATCGCGGAGATAGACGCCGTGCGAAGCATCGAAGAGCTTTAAGGGGGTGGAGATATGTTGGAATGCTTGAATTTTTTAAGAGGCACTGACCTCGATTGGATATCCGTGACCGTTCGCCTTGTGCTTGCGGTGATATGCGGCGGAATTATAGGTATCGAGCGTGAGCGTAAGCGCCGCCCAGCGGGCTTCCGCACGCACATACTTATCTGTCTTGGCGCGGCAATGACGACACTTACCAGCCAGTTCCTCGTTCTTGAAATGGGACTGTTTACCGACATGGCGCGTCTTGGCGCGCAGGTAATAGCGGGAATCGGCTTTATAGGCGCGGGAACGATAATCATAACCAAGCGCCGTCAGGTCAAGGGTCTTACCACGGCGGCAGGACTTTGGACAGCGGCAATAGTCGGACTTTGCTGTGGCGCGGGCTACGTCGAGGGCGCGCTCATAACGACGGTAGTCGTAATACTTGCCGAGCTTGTTTTCGCAAGGCTTGAGTATTTTATCGTTTCCAACGCCCGTACCTTTAATCTTTACGTTGAATATTCCGACAACGGAAATCTTGGAAGCATAATAGACACCATAAAGAAGAAGGGTGGATATATTGTTGACATGGAGATAACCAAGAACGCCGCGGAGGGCAGAAACCCTTGCGTTATCTTCTCGCTCAACACCCCGAGAAGGATCTCGCATCAAGACCTTATGGCTATCGTTTCCAAGCTCGACGGAGTTGTGTCGGTCGAGGAGCTTTAATAAGTAAGAGTTATTATAACTGCATAAAGAAATCCACAGAAGAATTTGTCTTTCTGCGGATTTTGTGATATAATGAAAGCAACGAAAAGCCTCGCCCTTTGGGAGAGGTGGCGGCGTAGCCGACGGAGAGGGTAAATGGAACACACACCGATAAAGAAAAATAATGACTTGCTGAACCTTGCTAAAATTATGCGACGTAATATGACAAGGCAGGAGAAACATTTATGGTATGATTATTTACAGCACTATCCCGTAAAGGTATATAAGCAACGCATCATTGATAATTATATTGCTGATTTTTATTGTCATAAGGCGCACCTTATTATAGAGCTTGACGGCTCACAGCATTATACGATTGTCGGAAAAACACGCGATGAAGTGCGAACAGAAGTGCTTGAAAGATACGGTATAAAAGTTTTGCGTTTTTCTAATAAAGAAATAGACGAAAAATTCGATGGAGTATGTTACATAATTGACAAAACGATAAGAGAGAGAATATGCGATTAAGCATCTCCTTAATGAGAGGTGGCGGCATAGCCTACGGAGAGGGGATATGCCAAACCCTCTCACCCGACTTCGTCGGGAGCTCTCCCAAAGGGAGAGCCTTTGAATTTGTAGTAAGTTCCATTAAAAGTATGGTTGCAATAAACACGAGAGAAAGGAGAGAAAGACATGGCAACATACATATTGACAAGTATGTTTTCTAATGGTTTTGAATGTGAAATCGCGCGAGAACTAAAACGATTGATAAGCAAAAGAAAGAGATTTGCTTTTGTTGCTTCGGATTTTAATGAGGATCATAGCAAAACCGATAAATATTTCTTTCACTTTTTAAAAATGTTTGAGAAAATTGGAGTTTGTTTTGAAGACAGTTATGTGATTGACGGAAGAATGGCTGTAGACAAAGCACAGCATGCGATAAGAACCGCAGATGTTATTTGGTTGGCTGGCGGGGATTCGCCTACACAATTCGGTTATCTAAAAGAATACGGGCTGGTTAAAATAATTCAAGAGCATTCAGGTGTCGTTATAGGAATGAGTGCAGGGGCTATAAATTTAGCTAAAAGATCAATTTGTACTGTTTCTTCAGGGCATTTTTTTCAATCCATATATGATGGATTGGGTTGTGTTGATATTTCGGTGGAGCCGCATTTTAATGCTGTTAAAACCTCAAATGAACTCTTGGAACTGTCCTGTAAGTATTTGATTTACGGTTTGTGTGATGAAAGTATGATTGTTTTTGAGGATGAAAAAGTCGAATTCTTTGGAAATGTTTATACACTAAGGAATGGTATTTGTAAACCAATTAGCAAATAAAAAACTCGATAGCTTGAAAGATAATCCTTCTTGCTATCGAGTTTTGTTTTTATCTGTTATTGATAAGCTTAGTGAGCTCAACGGGGGGAACGATAACGCCGTCCTTGTAAACGCGCATATTACCCGAAGCGATTTCGTCGATGAGGACTACCTCGCCGTTGTTGTAGCCGAACTCAAACTTGATATCCCAAAGGTCAAGGCCGATGGTCTTAAGGTCGTCGGCAACGATCTTGGTGATCTTGAGTGTCTGCTCCTTAAGGCTTTGGAATGCCTCCTCGGTCATAACCTTAAGAGCAACGAGTCCCTCGCCTGTTACAAGCGGGTCGCCCTTGGCGTCGTTCTTGAAGGTGCACTCTACGTAGCCGCCCTCAAGAGGTGTGCCGTCCTTTATGTACTCGCCGTATCTGCGGATAAAGCTACCCGTAGCAACGAGACGGCAAATAACCTCAAGTCCACCGCCGCCAAGCTCTTTTCCGAAGCACTCAGCGTTGAGAACCTCCATAGTAGCGTTCTCGATATCAGCGCTGACGTAGTGTGTCTTGATGCCTGCCTTCTTGAGAAGCTCGAAGTAATAAACGGAGGTCTGGAGATTTGCCTTGCCGATGCCGTCGATCGTAAGACCTACGGTGTTCTCGCCGGGATCGAACACGCCGTCCTTGCCTGTGCAATCGTCCTTGAACTTAAGCAATACGTTACCGTTGTCAAGAGCGTAAACGTCTTTTGTTTTACCTGCATAAACCTTCTTCATAAATATAACTCCTTTTGCCGCGTAAGCGACCTAAAATATACTATTATTTTATCATAAAAATTTTGATTTGTATATAGTTTTTTGCAAAAAAATGTTTGTAACATTATAAAATTTTTCATAACGCCATCCGCATTTTTGATAAATATGAAACAAATAAAGTGAACGAAAGCAAAATGATATTTTTGTTTTCTTCCGTGGGATATCTGCGTTTTTTCGGCGAACAAATAAAAGATACCCATAAAACTCGTCGGTGATCTATCGTCCGACGAGTTTTTTCCTTACAAAAAAACATTAAAAATATATCTCTCTTATGGCTATAATCATAACCAATTTTTTGAAAGTTCTTGAAAGGAGCGCGAGGAAAACTTCTTTCAAGAAGTTTTCCTCGCAAAAAACCGCATCCCCTACAAATCCTAATTTAAAAGACAATAAAACAACACGGGCGAGACTTCCTCGGAAGTCTCGCCCATATTATTAGCTTTTAACTAACTTTTTAGAATTAGTTTTCGGGAGCGTAGAGATCGACCATCTTCTGGAGTCTCTCGTACTTAGCCTTTGCGTTAGCCTCACCCTGAGCGAAGAGTACCTCAGCCTTCTCGGGAGCGGTCTGTACAAGGCGAGCGTAACGGTTCTCGGACTTGATAAAGTCAACGTAGCTGCCTGTGGGCTCTTTAGAGTCGAGCGTGAAGGGATTCTTACCCTCTGCCTTAGCGGCGGGATTGAAGCGGAACATCTGCCAGTAGCCTGCCTCAACTGCCTTCTTCATCTCGAGCTGGCAGTTCTGCATCGTTCCCTTGATGCCGTGCATCTCACAGGGAGCGTAGCCGATGATGATGGAAGGTCCGTTGTAAGCCTCAGCCTCTGTGAGAGCCTTGAGGAGCTGGTTCATATCAGCGCCCATTGCGACCTGCGCAACGTATACGTAGCCGTAGGACATTGCGATCTCAGCGAGGTTCTTCTTGCCGATCGCCTTACCTGCCGCCGCGAACTGAGCAACCTGACCGATGTTGGAAGCCTTGGATGCCTGTCCGCCTGTGTTGGAGTAAACCTCGGTATCGAATACCATGATGTTTACGTCCTCGCCGGAAGCGATCACGTGGTCGAGACCGCCAAATCCGATATCGTATGCCCAACCGTCGCCACCGAAGATCCAAGTGGACTTCTTGCCGAGGTAGGTCTTTTCAGCGAGGATCGCGGGAGCTGTGGGACAGCCTGCAGCCGCAGCCTTCTCAAGCTCTGCGATAAGCGCCTTGGTGGGCTCAACGTTAGCCTTGGAGTTGTCCTTTGTTGCGAGGTAAGCCTCAGCGGCAGCCTTGAACTCAGCGGAAGCCTTGTCGGATGCCATCATTTCCTCAACCTTGCGGATAAGCTTCTCGCGAATGGTCTTCTGACCGAGGTGGATACCGAGACCGTGCTCAGCATTGTCCTCGAAGAGGGAGTTAGCCCATGCGGGACCCT
>JAZSNX010000206.1:0-6246 GCA_045536665.1 Eubacteriales bacterium | reverse complement strand
ACCGCTTGGCCTCCGACTTAATAGATAAAGGGTGTGATTTCGGGTATAATTTAGACGTGAAATACAGAAGGCAATACGTAAAAACAAAACGAAGGAGGAAAACGATGCTAAAAACCATCACAAAAAAAATCAGGGATAGATCGACAAATCGTTTTTTTAAATTCTCCTTCTATTGCGATCGATGCGAAAAAGAATGGACAAGCGAGGAATATCCGTTCGCGCACAACTTCTCGGTCGATATGACTGATGACGAACGAAGAGCAAAAGAGATCTTATGGCGCATCGACCACGATGCCGCATTCGAGAGAGCCAATCTCGAGGCAAGGTTGCGGTTTAACTATTGCAAGACCTGCGGAGAAATTGTCTGCGACGAATGCTTCGCAATGGAGGAAGAGGATGACTTGTGTGTAGCTTGCGCAAGGCAAAAGAATTCCCCCGACGAAAAAATAAAGCACGGAGGTAGGGAACAATGAACTTATAAGCTTAAATGTAATACGCTACGATAGTATAAGAACGTGATCGAATTTGATTTTATAATCAAGAGCTTTTTGAATAACAAAATTTTAGAAGGATCAACTGGAAACGAATGCGCCGCAAAAAACATTTCGGCGCAAGACCCCACCAAAAAAAAGGAGGAAAAAGAAATGAAAAAGAACGGAATGAAAAAATTAACGGCAATTATTATCAGTATGCTGCTTATCGTGGCGTTAGTACCAGCTGTCAGCGTTGCGGCGGATGAATTGACCCCGGCCACTTTGGAAAGAGCACAGGTCGGAGATACGGTCACGATGGGAGACTTTGTCTTTGCGGTTAACGCTGTTGTGGAAACGGGAACGCCCAGGGATCCTCAAAGAACCTTAACCTTTGATTTAATTGAGTATAACGGCAACGCTACCGAGGTAACGGTTCCGACGGTTGTCATGATGTCAATCGGCAGAGAGCTGACGGTCGAAGCAGGTCTTGTAACGGGTATCGGAGTTGAAGCCTTCAAGGACAATACGACACTTACCTCTGTGGATTTGAGCAAGAAATTAGGGTTGAATTCCACAGGACCCGGCACAACAAAACCGAGAGAGGCAGACAATCAAATTACAACCATCGGTGCCGGCGCTTTTGAGAGTTGTACCGCGCTGACTACCGTTACGTTTGGCGCTAATCTGACGACGATCGGAAATCGCGCATTCTATGGCTGCGTCTCGTTGACCGAGATCACGTTTCCGGAGTCCGTGAGAACGCTTGGTGTTAACTCCTTTAATACAAGCAGTGCACTAAGAAACGTTTATCTGAACGAAGGTCTTGAGAAGATCGGCATGGGCTCTTTTACCAACACCGGTGTACAAGAAATCGTAATTCCCAGCACCGTAACGATGATCGGTATGGGTACCGATGGTACGAGCTACGGTGGCAAAACCTTCGGCGCCATCAAAACTATGATCGTGCACGCTATGAATGCACAGTCGGGATCGGGTATAATGGAAACTTCTAATAATCCTACCGTGTATACGTATGAAGGATCTAACGTGTCGTCATGGGGACTTCCTGTGGGCGTGACGATTTCTACTGTAAAAAATATATCTTCGGCAACTCTCGATGAGAACTTTGCTGTTGAATATCTATACGATGGGGAATCACATTCGCCTGTTGAGGCTATAATCCACAGCGGCACAGCCTTGAGTTTGGATACTCACTTCACTATTTCGTATGAGCGCAATGGAAGAGCCACAGCGGATCTGACGAATGCAGGTACAATAGTTGCAATCGTTGAGGGAATTCATACTGCAGGATATATGGGAACAGCGAAATTTAATATAAAGATCAAGCCGATCGACGGACTTACCATCATCGCTCGCGACAAATCGGTAGAGGACGGTTCGTTTGTAACCGGAACGGCTACTGACGTGATCTATTGGGGACTTGTGGACGGCGACGTGATCGAATCAGTCAAGCTTACCGCAAACGGTGATGCGCTCGTTCCGAGTAATGTAGTCATCAAGAACGGCGACATTGACGTATCGGGTAGTTATTCGGATATTGTCTATGTAAACGGAAGAAGCTTTACCGAAAAGAGCATTGAGAGCTTCGAGAAGACCACCGAAGGAAACGTAGATACTTATACCATCGTCTTTGGCGACGGAACCACCGAGACTCTCGTGATCACCAACGGTGCAGACGGTGAGGACGGACAGGACGGCGCTGTTGGAGCGACCGGACCACAAGGACCTAAGGGCGAAAAGGGCGAGGCAGGTGAGACTGCTAAGGATGAAGAAAAAGGTGGATGCGGAAGCTCCATAGGAATTGGCGCTATCTCGATAGTAAGCCTGATAGCTTTTGCAGGCGTAGCGCTCAGAAAGAAGGAAAACTGATAATAGCGTTTGGCTAAAACAAAGCGCCGCGAGGAAAATTCCTCGCGGCGCAAGCTCTTTTTTACGCGTCCTTTGGGAACGAAAATGAGTTTAGTTTATTTTTTTGTCCAAAAGACTTGATTTTTCACGTAAAATATGAGATAATATATAAGTTATGAATTAAAAAATCATTAGGAGTTATTATGGAAAAAAAGAGAAGTAGCTTTACAGGCAAGCTTGGATTCGTTCTTGCTGCCGCGGGAAGCGCTGTTGGTCTTGGAAACATTTGGCGTTTCCCTTATCTCGCCGCAAAGAACGGTGGCGGAATTTTCTTGCTGGTGTACGTTATACTTTCTATAACCTTCGGCTTTTCGTTGATGATAGCCGAAATAGCGATAGGAAGAAAAACAGGACTTTCCGCGATAGGCGCGTTTAACAAGCTCAATAAAAAATGTACCTTTATCGGCTATATTGCCGCTCTTGTCCCCGCGCTGATACTTCCTTATTATTCAGTTATCGGCGGTTGGGTAATAAAATATCTCACCGTTTTTCTTACAGGTAAGGCAGGTCTCGCGGGAGCTAACGCAACGCAAGCGAGCGATTATTTCGCGTACTTTACGGGCAACACCCTGCAGTCTCTTGTTTTCTTCGCTATATTTATAGGTATCACCGCCGTCGTAGTTCTTTTCGGCGTTGAGAAGGGTGTTGAGAAGGTCAGCAAGATAATGATGCCTGTTCTCGTGCTGCTCTCTGTCGGTATCGCGGCTTACGTTTGTATCTCCAACGGTATTCAGGGCAAGTGGGAAGGTCTTATCTACTACCTCAAGCCCGATTTCGCTAATTTCAGCATTATGACGGTCGTTTCGGCTATGGGACAGCTCTTCTACTCAATGTCTCTGGCAATGGGTATTATGATAACCTACGGCTCGTATATGAAGAAGGACGTCAATCTCGAATCTGCTGTTCACCAGATCGAGTTCTTTGACACAGGCGTAGCGTTCCTCGCCGGACTTATCGTAGTTCCCGCGGTCGTAAGCTTTTCGGGTATCGATGGACTTAGCGCGGGCCCCGGACTTATGTTCATAACGCTTCCTCAGGTCTTCAACGCAATGGGCCCTGTGATCGGAAGCATTATCGGAACGGTATTCTTCCTGCTCGTTTTCTTCGCGGCGCTGACCTCGTCTATATCTCTTATGGAGACTGTCGTATCCATAATTCAGGACAAGTTCCATATTGAGAGAAAGATCACCTGCGTTATAGTTCTCGCGGGAGCTTTTGCGATAGGACTGCCGTCCGCGCTTGGCTTTGGCGTATGGTCAGGCTTCACTCCCTTGGGAATGGATATCCTTTCCTTCTTCGATTTCCTTACAAACAATGTGATAATGCCTATCGTGGCAATACTCACCTGCCTTATGGTATGCTATATCATCAAGCCCAAGACTATCGTGACCGAGGTCGAGGAATCTGGCAAATTCAAATTTGCTTGGCTCTTCAAGGGAATGATATATATCGCGCCGTTCCTGCTCTGCGTAATACTGATATCCTCAATATTCGACGCTTTCCCCGCACTTCTTGAGGGGATCAAGAGTATTTTTTGACTAAAATAAAGCAACAAAAAAGCACGTTGCCCGACATTTTTCGGGTGACGTGCTATTTTGACTTGCTTGGCAAAAAAACTTAGGAAAACCGTTGGGATTTTTGCTCGTGTTCGCTTGACAAAGTGGGGTTAATTTGCTATAATACCTTTTGTGCTTAAGTTCGATTACTGCGAAGATTAAATTAAATATTAATTTGGGAGGTCGAAATGGAAGTGGAAAACCAAAAAGGCGAATTGCTAAAAAGAGCGGCAGCCTTGGGAATTATCAGCGTTTTTTCATATCTTGCGAGCTATTATACAAGAAATCTTTTGAGTGTTGCGACGCCTAATATGCTGGAAACAGGCGAATATACCTCGGAGTTTATAGGACTATTGTCATCTGTATATTTTTTGGTCTATGCAATAGGACAGCTTGTGAACGGTCTCATAGGGGATATGATAAGCCCAAAATATATGATAACGATAGGTCTTTTGGTCACGGGTAGCGTTGTCATTCTTTTTCCGCTTGCTCCGTTTGCGTGGTTACAGATAGTATGCTTTGCGCTAATGGGCGTGGGACTTTCGATGCTTCGCGGACCTATTATGAAAATGGTTTCGGAAAACTTGACTAAGGACTATTCAAGAGCAATATGCGCGTGCCTGTCGGCGGCATCGTTCGCAGGACCGCTCGTAGCGAGTATGCTTGCTATAGTATTCAAATGGAATATGATGTTCATTGTGGCGGGTATTACGACACTTGCAATTTCCGTAACGGCTTTCGTGGTGCTGAGCTTTCTCGAGCGAAAGGGAACGTTTGTTTTCTACAGCAGTAAGTCATCGGGAATACGCTCATACGCGCAGCTCTTTAAGATAGACAACTTCGTATTCTATATGGTGGTTGGCGGAGTTGTCGAGATAGCGGCATCGGCTATTACCTTCTGGATACCCACATATCTGTCTGATGCGTTAGGCTTTGATACGGTTACTACAAACGTCGTATATTCCGCGATATCGATATTCAAAGCGTTCATTCCGTTTGTTACGCTATTTATATTCAAGCTTGTCCGTGAACGAGATATTGTTATAATGAGGGGCGGCTTTTCCGTTGCCGTAATATCCTTTGTGTGTATGATGATCGTTCCCGGAACTTGGATAAAGGTTGTGTTCTTGGTCATTTCAAATGTGGCGATAGCGATATGTTCCGCTGTTCTTTGGAGCATATACATACCGGGTCTTGGCAAGACAGGAAAGGTATCGAGTGTCAACGGCTTGATCAACTGTACGGGATACTTATCCGCGTCTGTTGCCAATTCGATATTCGCAAGGCTTTTGGGACTTAGCTGGAACGGTGTTATCGGCATTTGGTGCGGAGTTGCCGCGATTGGCTTGATAGCGT
The DNA here is from genome assembly GCA_045536665.1 of Eubacteriales bacterium. GTDB lineage: Bacteria > Bacillota > Clostridia > Oscillospirales > CAG-272 > HGM12713. Next base: position 932 of record JAZSNX010000206.1, on the reverse strand, counting down.
CCTTGGTAGTAAGGAAGAAAAAGAACAAGGCAGAGCTTGCCGAATAATTCGGCACACCCCCCATACGCTCTGTCGTATTAACGGAGAAAAGATGAGAAAATACAGAATTATTGACGCGCATTGTCATATATATCCCGATAAGATAGCAGAGAAGGCATCAGAGGCAACGGGACACTTTTATAATATGCCATCAAGGCTTGACGGCAAGATATCCACGCTTACTAAGTACGGAGAGGCGGCGGGGATCGAGCATTTTATCGTGCAATCGGTCGCGACAACGCCCGCGCAGGTATCAAGCATAAACCGTTTTATAGCCGCTTCGGTCGCGGCGAGTGGCGGTAGATTTACGGGTCTTGGCACGCTTCATCCCGATAGCGCGGATATGGAAGCGGACATAAACGAGATCATGGCTCTTGGCTTGAAGGGAATAAAGCTTCATCCCGATATTCAAAGGGTAAGGCTTGACGATGACCGTATGCAAGAAATATATAGGCTTTGCGAGGGAAAGCTTCCTATGCTGATACATACGGGGGACAGTCGTTTTGACTATTCAAACCCCAACAGAATGATACCGATACTCGATAGATATCCTGACCTGACCGTTGTGGGCGCGCATTTTGGCGGCTGGTCAGTATGGGAGGAGGCGACGGAGAAGCTGAGCGGGTATAAGAATTTTTACGTTGACTGCTCCTCGTCTCTATACGCCTTGACACCCGAGAAGGCAAAAGATATCATTATGGCATACGGTGCGGACAGGGTGCTGTTCGGAACGGACTATCCTATGTGGTATCCCGAGGGCGAGCTTGAGCGATTTATGGCGATAGACCTTACCGAAACGCAGCGCGAGGACATACTTTACAATAACGCCGCAAGACTTTTTCTTGATAAAAACTAAAAACGACCGCATCGGTGAAACCCATCAAGTCGGATCG
>JAZSNX010000106.1:0-3343 GCA_045536665.1 Eubacteriales bacterium | reverse complement strand
TATGCGCACGCATATATACACCGCCTCGCTCTTTTGCGTTTCCGCCCTATGGAGCACCAGACGGCTTGTGCTCTGCCTTTCGGTATACAGCTTTTTACCAAGCCTTTTGGTGTTTTTCGCTATTACGGCGTTTGCCGCGTCAAGTATGCAATCGGTCGAGCGGTAGTTACGCTCAAGACGAATGATGGCAGTTCCCTTTTGTCTGCCGAAGTCGATTATGTTTTGCACCACCGCTCCGCGGAACTTATAGATACTCTGGTCGTCGTCTCCGACCACCATTATATTTCCCCATTCCGAGCCTAAGAGCTGTGTGAGCTTGAGCTGCGCCTCGTTGGTGTCCTGAAACTCGTCAACGCATACGTATCTGAACTTACCCGCGTAGTATTTTCTCGCGTCCTCGTTCTTGTCGAGTATGTCTACGGCGCACATGATTATATCGTCGAAGTCGAGCGCGTTACAGGCACGAAGTCTTTCCTGATATTTCTCGTATATCAGCGCGATCTTCTGTCTGCGATAGTCCTCAGCCACCTCTCGGCGGTATACCTCGGGGGTCATCAGCTTGTTCTTGGCTCTGCTTATCTCGCCCCTGACATTCTTAAGCTGGAGCGACTTCTCGTCGATATTCAGCTCCTTCATAATGTCCTTGAGCACCGATTTTGTGTTATCGGTATCGTATATGGAAAAATCCGACTGATAGCCTATACGGTCGGCATATCTGCGTATCATTCTGACACAGACCGAATGGAACGTTCCCGCCCATATATCCCCCGCGTTTATACCGTCGCCAAGCGTCGCGGCAAGTCTTTGTCTTATCTCCTCCGCCGCCTTCTTGGTGAAGGTTATGGCGAGCATCTGCCACGGCGGACAGGGACTTTGGCAAAACTCCGTAAGCACCTCTCCGAGCTGCTCACGCGGCAGCATCTTTGCCGCCTCAAGCCGTCTTATCTTGCCCTCGTCAAGACCCGCGGGGATATACTCTCCGTGGTAAGCGTTTCCGTATTTTATTATGTATTCAACGCGGTTTACGAGCACCGTCGTCTTTCCGCTTCCCGCTCCCGCGAGCACAAGCAGCTGTCCGTCTACGTTAAAGACAGCCTTTCTCTGCTCGTCGTTGAGAAAGCCATAATATTTTTCAAACAGCTCTTTTTTTACCTTTACGTACTGCTGTGCTAAGGTCATTTATCTTCCTCTTCTTCCGTGTCGTTGCTTTTATTCAGCAGTCGAAGGATACGCTCCGTCTGCTCCTCTCTCGCTCTCTTATCCATTTTTTGATATTCGTCGAGCTCTTCCTCGTCCTCTGCGTCCTCTTCCTCGGATATTGACGCTCTATGCGTCTTGAGCGGTCTTGGACGGTAGAATACGTTCATCTGCTCAAGCGTTTCGTATCTTGACGTAAAGAACACAAAAAAGACCGTGAGCAGGTATAGCGCGAGCGCGATAAACAGCATATCGAACGGGTCACATACCAGCTCCACCTGATATGTAAGTATTCCGCCGTAGATGACGGGCAATATCATAGGAAAGAAGAATACAGGCAAGAGCAACGCGTGGTATACGCACAGCGCGACTCTATTGGGAACGAGCGTTATGAAAAGGGCGTGAGCTCGGCTGCTCTTGCCGCCATTGAAATACGCGAGAGCGCTCGCCGCCGAGTAAACGACCGAGGCGACGCCTATGGTAAACAGGACGACAAAGGCGATTATGAGCGTAAGCACGTATTTGGAGAAATCCACCGTCGCCTCGCTCTGCTCCGCAGTACCGCCAAAGAGATGCCCCCTCACGGTATCCCACGAGTTGCCCATAAGCTCCGATAAGGATATCGCGGCGTTCATACCCGTATCCGCCGTTATAAAACGATAGCACGGTATAAACATAAGTATTATCATTCCGATCAACGCTATAAAGGGGAAAATATATCGGAAATATATAAGCCCCCGTCTTGTGCTTCTTTTCATCACTTAGAATTCCTTTTTATTTTATCTCAAATGCCTTGGGCAAAAGCTCGCCGAGTGTGGTCACACTGCCGTCGGCGAAATATATCTTCAGGTCGGCGTCCGCGAACTCAGCCAGCGCCTGACGGCAGACTCCGCAGGGGTAGCAAGGCGTGTCCGCGCTCTCGCCCCTCGCTCCGCCGACAACGGCTATCGCAAAAAAAGCCTTGTTTCCCTCGCTGACCGCCTTGAATATTGCCACTCTTTCGGCGCAGCACGTAGGTGTGAACGATGCGTTCTCTATATTACAGCCCGTGAACACCTCACCGTCTCTCGTGAGCAGCGCCGCGCCTACGTAAAAGCCCGAATACGGCGCGTATGCCCTCTCTCTTGCCTCTTTGGCAAGCTCTATAAGCTTTTCGCTCGTCATAAAATCTCCTTAATCAATACCGAGTGTGTTTGATACGATATCCGCTATATGGCAAAAGCCGTCGAGCGTGCCGAGAGCCTCAGCGCGTTCTCCCTTTTGATAAACGATAAGCGGAGTGTACTCTCTTGTGTGGTCGGTGCTCTCCGTGAAGCTTGGGTCACAGCCGTGGTCTGCCGTAATGATAAGCGTATCGCCGTCACTAAGCGTGTCTATAAATCCGCCGAGCCACGTATCAAAGGCATTTAAGCCCTCAGCATAGCTCACAGCGTCTCTGCGGTGTCCCCAAAGCATATCGAAGTCAACGAGATTTACAAAGCAAAGTCCCGAAAAATCCTTTGCCGCCATCTCCGTGGTGACGCTCATTCCCTCGTCGTTTGAGTGCGTATAATGCGCCTCGGTGAACTCCCGACCCGCAAAGATGTCGTATATCTTACCAACGGATATGCATTCAAGTCCGCTTCTGACCACTCTCTCGGGCAGAAGTCCCTTCGGGGGCTCAAGTGAGAAGTCTCTGCGCTCCGCTGTGCGGCGAAAGTCTCCGACGCTTCCCTCAAACGGACGCGCGATCATTCTGCCAACTCCGTATTTCTCGCCCCTCATTATCTCTCTTGCCTTGCGGCAGTATTCGTAAAGCTCGTCTATACTTACGATGTCTTTATGCGCCGCTATTTGAAGCACGCTGTCGGCAGAGGTGTAGACGATGAGCTTGCCGCTTCCGAGGTGCTCCTCGCCATAGTCGTTTATCACCGCCGTTCCCGAATAGGGCTTATTGCAGAGTATCCCTCTGCCAAAGGCGGCCTCAAGACGCTCGATGACCTCGTTGGGAAATCCCTCGGGAAAGGTTGGCATAGCCTGCTTTGAGATATGCCCCGCTATCTCCCAGTGCCCGATAGTCGTGTCCTTGCCGCCCGAAAGCTCACAAAGACGGGCATATGAGGCGATAGGCGCGTCTGTCTTACCGAGAAAATCAAGTCCCCTGATA
>JAZSNX010000111.1:0-13492 GCA_045536665.1 Eubacteriales bacterium | reverse complement strand
CCCACTGTATTGACATCGATTTTTTCCTATGGTATACTGAATTTATCAAAGGTTTTCTGGAGGTAAATTAATGAAAAAAGCAATCTATTACGCAAGTCCGTTTATTTTATTTCCCATAATTTTTGGATTTTTTACTTTATTGGACGAAATAGATATCATAAATTCAAATATTTTAGCTGTTTTTTTGTTTGTGATTATCTTCGTAACTACCGCATTTTTAGGAAACCTATCATTAACAAACAAAAAATTTGATTATTTGATGACAGGTATCGTTCCGCTTGCGTGCTTTTTTGCTCTATTTATCGCTCTGTTTTTTGACGAAGGGTGCGACGGAACACCTCAGCTTTCGATTGACCATGCTTTGAATATGGAATATTATAAGGTGTGGTTGCCGATAGTTGCTGTTATGACGGTAATAACATTTGTGGCTTCGTTTAAACCTATCAGGATTTCTAAAATGTTATAATAACCCCAGAAAGGCGGTGGTAGAATGAAAAAGGCAAAAACAATTATAATCATTTGCATATTGATAGCCGTTTTGCTTTGCGTAGTTCCAATTCCTCTTAAATTAAAGGATGGCGGAACGATACACTTGAAGCCGATTGTACCAATATATGAAATATATATTTATAACACGGAAATCCCCGACGAAGATGAAGGAGTAATTTATAAAAAGGGTTATGGAATATATCTTTTTGGAATAGAAGTTTACGATAACACTTATTATGTTAATGAATAATTCAGTTGTCATCTATTAAGGTCATAACACACAGAAAAAAGACCAACTCACTTGTGAGTTGGTCTTTTTTCAACGATGTGTTCCGCTTGCGCGGAACGTGATGCGCACTTCGTGCGTGATGTTTGCTTCGCAAGTGATGTGCGCTTCGCGCGTTAGGATGCGGAACACATCACATCACTTTGCGACCATCGGGAGCAATACATCACTATGGCGAAGCCATAACATCACTGCGGCTTGCCGCAACATCACTCCCAAAACTCCCGCCCCAATTTCCCGCAAGCCCTTGCAATCTCCCCGATTTTATGATATACTAAACACAGAAAGGCGGTGGAAAATATGAAAAAATTTTGCGCACACAGAGGTGTGTCGAATCTTATGCCGGAAAACACTTTGCCTGCGTTTGCGGCGTCGCTTGCGCTCGGGGCAGATGAAATTGAATTTGACGTTCGCCTGACGAAGGATCAAAAGCTTATTGTTTCGCATGATGGAACGTTGGATAGGATATCGGACGGACAGGGCGAACTAAAAAACTATACCTTGTCAGAGTTGAAAAAATTGAATGTTGGGTTAAAGCACGGGTGGGTCGTCCATTTTTGCACGCCGGAAGAGGTTTTTGAACAGTTTGCCAATAAAATGACTTTCAATATCCATTTAAAGGAGCATGGCGAAAACGGCTATCTTTTGCGTGAGCTTTTGAAGCTTGTCGAAAAATACGATGCTTACAAAAGCGTTTATTTTGCCGGCTCACCAAGTGAGCTTACCTGGATGGAGAAGATTGCGCCCGAAATTCCGCGAGTTGCCATTCAATTGCCAAAGGATGAGGTAGGTATCTTTGAAATGGCAAAAACTTATCATTGCGCCGGGGTTCAGTTTTGGCTTGATATGTTTGATCGGCAGTTGATCGACAAATTACACCAAAACGGAATTTTCTGTAATCTTTTTTATGCTGATGATGCAGAAAATTATCAAAAGTATTTTGACATGGGTATTGATACACTGCTTACCAACCGTATGGATCTTGCGGCAGAATTCAGAAACACATTCCATCAAGATGTCCATGGATAAAAACTTGTGGATATCAGTTTTTTGACAAAAAGTATTTATTAGGTTTTCTTGAGTTCAAATCCTAATGGAAGTTCCAGAAAAATATCTTTTTCGTAGCCTCTTGACAAACAGAAAAGCCACCCGATCGGGTGGCTTTTCTGTTTGGCTGCGGCACTAACGCTTCGAAACGTTGCTACGCAACGCGAAGCGTTGTGGAGCTAGGTTCGCATTCGCCGCGCGGAGATCGACAAGCTTGCTTGTCAGGCGTAGAGCGTGCGAATTCTCGCCACAGGCGAGTACCCTAGTGCCTATTTGGACCTGTCGACAACGTTCGCAAAGCGAACTTGGCAAGTTTGCCAACGGCAAACGTTGGACGCACGGTCACTACAAAAGATACTTTACATTTCTTGAAAAATGTGTTATAATAACCTCAACAAATAATTTTCAAAAACTTTTCTTGCATTTTCTCTCTCTTTCGGTATAATGTGTTTACCACCCGAAAGGAGAACGAAATGCCGAAGTTAAAACCATACTGTCAAGTAAAATTAACTCTGCTGCGTTGCAAGCTGTCTTTTCTCGAAAATCCCCCGAAAAACGAGGACGAGCAATATGCTTACGATATTATCAGCAAAGCGTATGAACTCAACGAGAAAAAGATAGAAATGCTTGATTTTGAAAAGGATAAAAAGCTGTTAGAGGATTATTATAGGTGGCTTGATAGCCGACGAAAATTATAACGAAAGGATAAACAAGGATGAAGCCAATTATACCCCCCATTGAATTTGTGTCACCATTATCCGAAGTTGAGGTCAGAATGACTCTAAAAGAACTGTGCGGATCAAAATGGGATAATTGCCCGTTTGATGGAGAGGTCGATAAAAACTCCTTTCGATTGATAAAAAATCAACGCCCTTTTGTCTACACCAGAGGAATTCCAAAGCCAATACTCATTGGTGATTTTATTGGACAAGGCGAACGAACAAAGGTGACGATATCGCTACATACAAGAATTACAAATATCATTGGATTGTTAATATTAGTTTTAGGCGCAATAGGCTTAGCGGGTTATGGTTTTGTTTCTATGCTTGATGAAGGTTTTATTGTAGCAATCGTGTCGGCTATGATGATTTTCGGTCTTGGTGTTGGCTTTTTTGCCTTGGATTATTTTTTGATTTGGTCGAGTTTTCATAAATCTGTCAATAAGGTCAAAAAGGCTTTGGGTATTTCTCCGTAAGTTGAGTGTTCTTTGTAATAACAAATACGAATGTCATCTAAAACGGTCACCAAACACAAAAAAAGAACGAAGCAAGTGCTTCGTTCTTTTTTTATCCAATCCGAAGGATTGGTATGTAATCTCACCCCAGGTGAGTATGTAATCGCCGCAGGCGTATGGTATCACGCGTCAGCGTGTATCCTCCTTCGTATTGATGCCATACAACACTTCGTGTTGATTCCATGCAATGCTTCGCATTGATTCCATACCGCAACAAGTTGCGGATTCCATACACGCCTTCGGCGTGATTGGAAGGCGAGTACCCTAGTGCCGAAAACGGACAGAGGACGCCGATTCCTACAAATTTTCCTTTACATTTCCGCAAAGGCGTGATATAATAAACCTAACAAATAATTTTCAAAAACTTTTTTGTAAGCCGGTGTCCATATAAACGAATATCTCGACAAAAAAATCGAACAAAAGCTAATTGATATTGGTAACAAAAGATATTATCGAGCTATACTTTTAACGATCGGTTAGAGCGTACTCGTAGTTATATTTTGGTTATTGTTTATGCTTCTCGGAAGCCGCTCATTTTTGTTTATAGCAAATTATATACCTCTTGTTCTGTGTGTTATTCCTTTCTTTTTCACTTACAAAATCCTTTCATCAAAGACATTTTATGCTACGGTAAATTACACAATAGACTCTACACAATTTCAACAGTTAAAAGAAGCGTATGTCCGTGATCGTCCTGAAACAGTGGAGGTCTTGGAGGTGAGATTCAAAAAAGATGACGAGAAAGAGTTTACAATACAGTATAAAAAGAAAAATTACGTTATGGACGGTATTCACTACGATAGTGGTGATCGTGTATTATTTGTAAGAGGTTTGAAGTATCCGATTGAAATTCCGATAACTGCTGCGATCGAGCGCACTTGCCCTGTATGTGGCAGAACGCTTGAATCACAGAAAATGATATGCAAACGATGCAATTTTGATTTTTCTGATTTAATAAATTGACGATAAACATGTGTCATCTATTAAGGTCAGAACTGACACAAAAAGACCAACTCGTACGAGTTGGTCTTTTTTTATACCCGAGCGGATTTTACGCGTATTACATATCGCAAACGTCAAAACGTGGGCGCTTTATCCATTTTCCGCCGGTGAAATCAGGCATTGACTGAGGCGCTCCGCCCTGCGCGATGGACATCTCGGAAAGCACCGATACCGCTTGCCAAGTCGCCGCGTCGTATACGTCTATTGGCATAGGTGCGCCATTCTTAAGAGCGTCGGAAAATGCCTTGTAGGTGAACCAGTCCATACCGCCGTGCCCTGCCTCTTTTTGCTCGGGGGTTATATTTTTCCACATATCCGGGAGATATTCTTCTGTATATGCTTTGGCGTTATTGAGATTGTTTTCAGCAAACTTTGCGGGCTCCCAATATTCCTGCTGACCGTCCAGGAATACCGCGTTAAGCGACTGCATATACATACCCTTTGTTCCTCTTATCGTAAATTCACGGTCGTAGGAGCGAGGCAGGGTGGTATCAAGACGAAGAAGTATCGTCTCACCGCCAGCACAGGTGATTACGGTAGTTACTATATCGCCCTGCTTGAAATTTACCGCCTTCATTTCGTCGGTAGCGTCCTCGCGTGTTGCGATGTATTCTTCAAGTCCCGCAGCCTTGCTGGCAAATGAGGAGACCGTAAGTATTTTGTTGCCTCGGTTTATATCAAGCAGCTTTGCTATCGGACCGAGCTCGTGAGTGGGATAATTGTCGCAGTTGCGGTGGACATAATTGTCAAAACGGTAGTGACGGTTGAGGTGACCGTAGGATATCTCCTGTCGCAGGTCGTGTGCGTACGCACCCGAGCAGTGTACGATAGTACCGAACACTCCGCGACGTGCCATTGAGGTGGCGAGAAGCTCGTCATAGTTATAACAGCAGTTCTCCATAAACATATAAGGCGTGCCTGTCCGCTCCTGCGTGCGAACGAGATCATAGCAGTTTTCGAGCGAATATTCGCAGCCCACCTCACTTGCCACAGCTATACCTTTTTCCATAGCATACATAGCAATCTCGGTGTGTGTACTCCAATCGCTGAAAACGAACGTGGCATCAAGTCCGGCAACGTTCAGCGCCTCGTGCCAATCCGAAAATCCGCGCGCGTCTCCGCCCGCTGACTTTATTTTTTTGAGTTCCTCTGCTACTCTGTCCTCATAGGCATCGCAAACCGCGATAATAGAGATATCGGGATTGTTGAGGAGCACGGATTTTATAAGGTGTGTGCCTCTTTGGCCAAGACCGATAACGCAAGCTTTTATCATAATAGATGATCCCCCTTGGTTTTTATTGATTCAATTATATCACCGCAATTCAGAAGAGACAATGTGTAAAATTTTCATTGACCTGTGTTTTTTTATCATTTACAAATTTCGGATTGTATGATATAATTAAAAAAAGGGGGGCGTATATATGGGAAAATTTATACAAGAGGAGTCTTTCAGCCGCTTTTTTCATCCTAACGATGATTTTGGTATTATAAATTTCGGATATGATGATTTTTGTTTTGTAAAGGCGGCGCATTCGTTCAGGGTGCAAAATTTTTACACATGGCATTTCGTTGTTTCGGGCAAGGGACATCTTGAGATAGGCGGCAAAGCTTACGAGTTATCGGAGGGGGATAGCTTTTTTATCCCGCCCGATACACCGATGCGATATTTTCCATATCCCGACGACCCATGGGAATACGTTTGGTTTGCTTTCAGGGGACAGAACGCGTCAAGCTACGGCAAACAACTGGATTTTTCTGTCGACGCTCCTGTACGAGTTTGCCGACATTTTGGCAGAACGAAGCAGATTCTGAAGCGAACGATAGAGGATATGCGAGACGGAAATCACGGATATTACAAGATACTGGCGGCATTTTATGAGCTTATGGATATATCGATCTCAGAGCATCATCCGAGAACACCGATACAGGCGGTGCGTGAGTTTATCGATGAGAACTATATGCTACCCGATTTCAGTATTGAGGATCTGTGCAGAGACGTAGGATTCAGCCACGCCCAGCTTTTGCGACTTTTTAAAAAGGAGTATGGAAAAACGGTGCAGCGGTATGTGATAGAAAGTCGGTTGTCTCTGGCGTGTGAGCTGCTTGAAAACAGCGATATTTCGGTGCGCTCGGTTGCGCTTTCTTGCAGCTTTTCGGATGAGATACATTTTATGAAGAGCTTTAAGAAGCATTACGGAATTACAGCCACCGAATATCGCAAGAATATAAAATGACGTACAGGAAATATCTCGGACACGTAAAATCAGGTTTGCATTTATGTAGGGAGGCGTAGAGCGAGCGAATCCTCGTCGAAGGCGAGTACCCTAGTGCCGAAAACGGACAGAGGACGCCGATTCCTACAAATTTTCCTTTACATTTCCGCAATGTTGTGCTATAATAAACCCACATATGATATGTTAATATGAACATCAGGAGAAGTTTAATTTGAAAAAATTTTACGGAATACTGTTTTGCACCGATCTTGACGGAACGCTGTTCGGTGACGATAAAACCGTATCAAAGAAAAATATTGAAGCAATAGAATACTTTAAATCAGAGGGCGGACTGTTCACGTTTATTACGGGACGCATACCGCAGACCTCATGGCAAATATACGACCTCATCAAGCCCAATGCTCCATACGGATGTATCAACGGTGCCGGTATATACGATCACGCAACGCAAAAATATCTTTGGCGAATTCCTTTAGATGTATCCGCAATTGAACTCGTAAAAGAGGTAGACGCGCGTCTGCCCGACATTGGAATACAGTTTAACACCGAAAAGCAGGTTTTGTTCTTTAAGGACAACGATGCTATGGTTTATTTCAGAGACATCACCGGCGTTCCTTACGTTCCGTGCGGTTATGAGGCACTTGACGATACGTCACTCAAGGTGATCTTCGCGCACAACGACGAAAGCAGGCTAAGCGCTGTTTCCGAGCTGCTATGCCACCACCCGTTAGCCGATCGATTTGACTTTATTTGTTCTGAGAAAAGGCTGTACGAGCTATTGCCAAAGAGTGCAAGCAAGGGAAAAGCTCTTTGCAAGATGGCGGAGCTTTTGGGCATAGATATCAAAAAAACGGTCGCTATCGGAGATTACAACAACGACGTTTCTATGATAAAAGCGGCAGGGCTCGGCGTTGCGGTATCAAACGCTGTCAGCGAAGCTAAATCCGCAGCGGATCATATAGCACCAAGCAACAACGAGAGCGCTATTGCCGCCGTTATCGACCTGCTTGACAGCGACAAAATTTCACTATAAAAAGGACGCCAAGGGGCGTCCTTTTATAGTCTTATTCAAAACAAACAACGTATTTTCCGAGCGCTCTTTGCTTTTTGTCAGCGAGCAATGCGGGGAGCTCGTCAACAGGTATCTTTTTATACACCATTGAGGACACGTCAATCTTACCGTTTTCAATAAGATCAAGCGCTCTTCTCTGGGTGTAGGGATTGATAAACGATGCCTTGAGAACTATCTCCTTTTTGAAAAGCTCGAAGGGCTTTATCTCTATCTCGTCATCGGGTTTGGAAAGTCCGAAAAGCATTACCGTGGACTTCTTTCCCGCAATCGCTATAGCCTGCTTCATGGTTGCTGTCTTTCCGACACACTCTATAACTGTGCTGACTCTATTTATGCCGTGTGCCTTGAGTACACTCTCAACGTCCTCGTTAATAGGGTCGATAGTGATATCAGCACCGAGCTTCTCGGCAATTCTTCTCTTTTCCTCAATAGGCTCGATAAGTATAAGCTTTGCCGCTCCGCCAAGCTTCGCGAGCTGCAGCATAAGCAGACCGATCATTCCGCCACCTATAACACAAACAGTGTCTCCCGCCTTGACGTCGCTCATATCTATGCCGTGCAAGCAGCAAGCCACAGGCTCAGTCATTGCAGCCTCCGCATATGACAGCTTATCGCTGAAGCGATATACCTGACTTTCGGGAACAACGCAATACTCGGCAAATCCGCCGTTCATCGTCGTACCGATACCGTTCATATGCTCACAGAAGTGACCTATTCCCCCTCTGCAATAGTCGCAGGTGTTGCAAAGCCAGTTGGGGTCAACGCAAACTCTGTCTCCCACCTTAACGCTCTTGACGTCCGCTCCGACGGAAATGACCTCTCCCGCGAACTCGTGTCCAAGCACTGTTCCCGAAGGCGTTGCCGCCGCGCCCTCGTCGCCGTCGAAAATGTGCATATCCGTTCCGCACACTCCACAAGCCTTTATCTTGAGAAGAACGTCGTTCTTGCCACTTACAACAGGAGCGTTCAGCTCCTCAACTCTTAAATCGTTTCTGCCGTAAAAAACTGCCGCTTTCATAATTTTCCCCTTTCAAATTTTATATGGTATCGCAATTCTGTTTTTGTAGTAGTAGCACTCCTCAAAGCCGCATCGCTTCAAGGTCTCTATCGCGCCCTCAAAGCCCTTACCGACATTTTGCGAGACGTGCGCGTCCGAGCCGAGAGTTACGAGACGACCGCCCATCTGCCGATACTTTTTTATTATCCATTCATCGGGCATCAAAAAGGCGTCACACGAGGTGTTCACCTCAAGAGCAAGAGATTTGTCTATTATAAGTCTCAGCGCTCTTTCTATCTTATCCTCAAATTTGGTAATATCCGCGCCTCTCCCATACTTGTCGTTTATGTATCTGAGCGGACACGTAAGATGCGAAACAACGTCGCAGGGTATCTTTTCTATCATTTCGGCAAGCTCGTCAAAGTAAGCGTCAAGATATTCATATATCTGCTCTACACTCAGAGTGCCGAAATCGATCTTTGAATAAGGCATACTGAGGTCCTTATATCTGACGGCGTGTACCGATCCGAGAACAACATCAAAGCTATGCTTAGCCATAATCTCTCCGACGCTTTGCATATGCCAGATGCCCTCTCCTATCTCGATGCCTCTGAGCACGTCCACTCTGCCGCCCTCTGCCCTTGCAGTCTGCGACGCATCGGCAACCGAGCCATCGACAACTCCTATTATGTCGATAGTATCGTGATACTGAACGTCAAAGTGGTCGGTCACGGCAAAGCCTGTAATGCTCTTTTCGGCGCAAGCCTCTGCACTCTCGCGCACGGCTGTGGCGCTGTCGTGCGAATTTGAGGAATGAACGTGCATATCGTAAAGCACTGTCGGCACTACGCTTTCATTCTCAAGTCTGTAGTCGGGTATTGCTCCTACCTTTGACACAACGTATCCGCTAAGTCTTGTGCCAAGCCTTGTGGCTTGCCGTACGGTCTTGCCAGAAAGGTAGGACGCCACGAACGCCGCAAAGAAGCTGTCTCCAGCGCCTACGGTAGACGCAACCTTGACCTTTTTCGCTACCTCAAAGAAGCTCTCTTTCGTCTCCGCGGAATAAACGAAGCAGCCCTTTTCCCCACAGGTGAGCAAAACGTGCTTTATCTGCGGATATTTCGAGCATATCGCCTCTGCTATCGCAAGATGCGAATATTGCTCACAGGCATATGCCCCCATCTCTCTGAGTGTCGGCTCTTCCTCGTCGCTTACCTTGAGCACGGTAGCCATAGAGAGACAAAGCTCGACAGAGTCCTTGTCGTAACAGTTCTTTCGGAGATTAACGTCACAAACTATCTCGTCAAAATGGCAGTCCTCGCAAAGCCTTCGCAGAGCCACGCGGGAAGCCTCATTTCTTTGTATTAGCGTACCGAAATACAGCGCGTCGGGAGCAAGAGCTCTTATCTCGTCTATATCCTTATCGGTTAGCTTTATATTATCGTAGGCAACGTCCTCGAGTACCCGATAGCTTGGAACTCCGTTTTCGTTAAGCGTCACAAGGCATTTTCCGGTCTGTTTGTCGGAGCATTGAATGAAAGTCGTGTTCACCCCAAAGCCCTTGGCAATAGCGAGAGCGCGCTCGCCCAATTCGTCAGCTCCAACCGCCGAGAGCAGATAACTGTCAAGTCCGCATTTTGAAGCGTGAGCCGCAAAATTCAATGCCGCACCGCCTATAACGGCTTTTTCGTCATACACGTCCCATATGACCTCGCCAAATGAAAGTATTTTTTTCATTTTATTCTCCCTTTGAAGGATTTTGTGTTGTATTTCTCTGTTCTATATGTTATAATAAAAACAACAAAAAATCAATATCAGCCACAAATTTTGACCAAACGAGCACGATATTGAGCATTTTAAGCAAAAAGGGTGATTAAATGAACAAGGAACGAGAACAACTCATACTGCAAAAGCTACTCAAGGCAAAGAGCGTGACGGTAAAGGAGCTCGCGAAGGAGCTTTATGCCAGCGAGCCGTCGATAAGGCGCGACCTCAAGGTGCTCGAGGCGCAGGGCTTTGTTCGCCGTGTACACGGCGGAGCGGTGCTTGAGGAAAGAAGCGACTCGCTGATGAAGATACCGTTTGTCATACGTGAGCTTGAGAATTACGACGCGAAGCTTATCATAGCAAAAAAGGCGGCGGAGCTTGTAAAGGACGGAGACACCGTTATGCTGGACGCCTCGTCAAGCGCCTACGCCCTCATTCCCTTTCTCGCCAAAAAGTCGGGGCTAACCGTTATAACAAGCGGAGTCAAGGCGCTGACGCTACTGACCGAATACGGCATAAACACCTATTCCACGGGTGGTCACGTTATCGGCTCGTGTCTCTCTCTTGTGGGTAACGACGCCTGCAATATGCTCGCGTCCTACAACGCGGACGTTGCGTTTTTTTCCTGCAGAGGATTATCGGCTGACGCTATGCTCACCGACATTTCCATTGAGGAAAACATTGTGCGCGCGTCGATGATAAAGCGCTCAAAGAAGGCGTTTCTGCTCTTGGCAAGCGAGAAGCTCGGAAAATGCTACGTCCACAATCTCTGCCACGTAAACGATATCGACGGTGTTATTTCCGAGGTCGACTTTTCCGAGGAGCTGCCGGCAAAGGCTGTTTTGTGATTTTGACGTATGATTTGTCTTTACAACAAAACCGAAATGTGGTATAATAACCATAATTAAATCATTGGAGTGTAAAATATGTTTGGAGAGATAATAGGCGGCATAAATAACGTGCTGTACAGCTACGCGCTGATAATAATCCTTGTGCTCGGAGGTCTTTATTTTACCTTCCGCACGAAATTTTCGCAATTTTCCATGCTCGGTGAGCAGGTACGGGTGGTCGGTGAAAAGCCGACTGACGGAAAAGGCGTTTCTTCATTCCACGCGCTTATGGTATCCACCGCGTCGCGCGTCGGTACGGGAAATATTATAGGTGTTTCAACAGCCATCTGTCTTGGCGGCTTCGGCTCGGTGTTCTGGATGTGGGTGATCGCGCTTATCGGCGGAGCGTCAGCGTTCGTTGAAAGCACGCTCGCTCAGATATACAAGAAAAAAGGTAAAGACGGCTGCTACGGCGGACCTGCATATTACATAGAAGCGGCGCTCAAGTGCCGCCCGTTGGCAATAGTCTTTTCTATTCTTCTTGTTCTTACCTACGGCATCGGCTTCAATATGCTGGCGTCCTATAATTTGCAGTCCACGTTCTCGACGTACAGCTTCTATAATTCAACGTGGACTCCTTGGTTGATCGGTCTTGTGCTCGCGATCGTTGTCTGCTGGTGTCTCTTTGGCGGCGGCTCTCGTGTTATCAAGGTAACAAGCTGGCTTGTTCCCGTTATGGGCGTTGCGTATATTCTTGTCGCTCTGCTTATCGTCGCTCTTAACATCACCGCCCTTCCCTCGGTTTTCGTTCGCATATTTAAAGAGGCATTTGACCTGCGCGCTATCTTCGGCGGCTTTGGCGGCTCTTGCGTGATGTACGGCATAAAGAGAGGTCTTTTCAGTAACGAGGCAGGAGTTGGCTCAGCGCCGAACGCGTCTGCTTCGGCAGAGGTCAGCCACCCCGTAAAGCAAGGACTTGTTCAGATACTCTCTGTATTTATCGACACAGTTCTCGTATGCTCCGCAACGGCGTTTATGTGTATGTGCTCAGGTATAGAGCCCTCAGAGGAGCTCTCGGGAGCGCCTTACGTTCAGGCGGCGCTCAAAAGCGCGCTTGGCGGCTTTGGACCGATATTTATAACCGTGGCTATGATACTGTTCGCCTTCACCACGCTGCTTGGTAATCTTTATTATGTCAATCAAGCGTTCTCACATATTCTCGGTCACGTCCCCGGCAAAAAGTTCAACTACGTCTATTATGTTCTCGCGTCCGCCGTCATTTTTGTAGGCGCGGGTCTGAGTGCGGGACTTCTCTGGGATATTGCCGACATAACTATGGGACTTATGGCGCTTATCAATATGCCGGTGATCGTTATTCTCGGCAGATACGCCTTCCGCGCCCTTAAGGACTACCGCAAACAAAAAAAGGCAGGACTTACTCCTACCTTCCACGCTAAGGATATAGGTATTACCGACCAACTTGATTATTGGGATTAAGTAGGAGACGCTTTTAAATATAAACCGTTGCCCACCAATAAAATTATTGACATTAGCTCCTTTCTTTAAATTTCTTGAAGGGAGTTTGAGGGAAACTTCTTAAAAGAAGTTTCCCTCAAAAACTATAACAGCACAAAATGATTCTTCTGATTTTCTATAATTCCCTCTTTTTTCATTTTGCTTATCTCCGCGGAAAGTCCGCTGCGCTCGACCTCAAGGTAGTCGGCAAGCTCCTGTCTGTCAAAGGGGATATCAAAGCTATTGCTACCCGTTCTTGTTGCCTGAAGCCAGAGGTACGCAAGCAGCTTTTCGCGAGTTGAGCGCTTTGACGTTATCTCGATGCGCTGATGGAATTCAATATTTTTCTGCGCGAGCTGCTTCATGAGGTTAAATATGAGCCGTTGGTGAAATCCGCAGTTATTCGAGCAGGTATGTAGAATATGATCCCCCTCTATGAGCATGACCTCGCTATCTTCATTCGCTACCACGGATACCGGTATCTTACGGACCTCGGCGCAAGCAAATTCCTCCGCAAATATCTCGGTTGGCTTTATTTCACTGACGATGCTTCGGTTGCCGTAATAATCAAGCTGGATCACCTGACCCCCGCCATCGAGCAGTATCCCGATATATCTTGCCGTATTTCCTTCCTGAAAGATCGTATGCTTTTTATCAAAGCGCTCCACCCTTGCTCCAAAGCAAGTGAGCACCCGCTCAAGCTCCGAGTCACTGATGCCTTCAAACAGGGGGCATTTTTTTACAATATCTAAATATTTTTTCAAATTCTTCTCCTTTTGTTGAAAAATCAACGGATTTTATGTTATAATTATAGTATAATATTATTGTAAAAGCAAGAAAAACTTATAATTTTTTTAAGAGAGGACAAAAAATGGACATCACAAAGGACATTAAGTACATCGGTGTTAACGACCACAAGGTCGACCTTTTCGAGGGACAGTACGACGTTCCTAATGGTATGGCTTACAATTCCTATGCCATAATCGACCAAAAGATCGCTATCATGGAAAGTCGGATCG
>JAZSNX010000168.1:0-4132 GCA_045536665.1 Eubacteriales bacterium | reverse complement strand
AGATGTACCCGTAGCGAAAGCGAGCACGCAAGCAACGAGGAATATGATGGCGGGAAGGAACGCGCCGAGGTTGCTTCCACTCATAAGGTCGCCAACAAAGTACTTAGCGCCAAGACCGCTTGTCATATTCTTAAGAGCTGTTGCGAAGGTGAGTATGAGTATTGCGGGAACCATAGCGATAAAGCCCTGAGGAACACATTCCATAGACTCCTTAAAGGAGATGGTACGGCGTACTACCATATAGATGATGGTGAGCACGAGAGCGATAAGACCGCCCCAAGGAAGTCCAACAGTCGCGTCGGTGTTAGCGAAAGCGTCAATGAGAGTTGCGCCGTCAAAGATACCGCCAACGTAAATGAGACCGAATACACAGCTTACTATAAGGAGAACGACGGGAACGATAAGGTCAGCGAGGCTGTTCTTGGCGTTATCGGAAACCACCTCGGGAACTTCGTTCTTTTCGCCACTCGTGTAAAGGTCGCCCTTCTCAATAGCGTTGAACTCGTGAAGCTTCATAGGACCGTAGTCGAACTTCATAAGAACGATAGCTACAACGAATACAAGAGTAAGGATCGAGTAGAAATTAAAGGGAATAGCCTGAATAAAGAGCTTGAGTCCTTGTCCTTCCTCAGCGTATCCCGCAACAGCAGCCGCCCAAGAGGAGATGGGAGCTATCATACAGATCGGAGCGGCAGTCGCGTCGATGAGGTATGAAAGCTTTGCTCTGGAAATTCTCTTGCTGTCTGTAACGGGGCGCATAACCGAGCCTACCGTCAGACAGTTGAAGTAGTCGTCAACGAAAATGAGTATACCGAGCACGAACGTCGCCAGCTGCGCGCCAACTCTCGTCTTAATGTGCTTCTGTGCCCATCTGCCGAACGCCGCTGAGCCGCCGGCTCTGTTGATAAGAGCGACGATTATACCAAGCTCGACAAGGAATATAAATATACCTGCCGTGCCCGATACGGCGGAAATGAGACCGTCTCCTATAACGGCATCAAGCGTTCCCGTAAAGGAGAAGTCAGAGTAAAGGATACCGCCAACGAGAATACCCACGAAAAGGGAGCTGTAAACTTCCTTTGTGATAAGCGCAAGAGCGATAGCGATAATAGGGGGAAGCAGTGCCCACAGCGATGCCATAACAGTACCCTCGCCTCCGCAGGTCTCGCAAAGAAGCGACTCAATTGGACCGTCGCAGTCGGGGCAATCCAAAGTAGAGGACGCTCCCTTAGTGACAAACGCAACGACAAGCAGGGCGATAATGACTACGACCGCTATCAGAAGCGTTATCTTCTTAGATTTTGTCATAAAAACCTCCAAACGAAAAATATATATGTGTATTTTATCATACAATGTCGAATATTTCAAGGGTTTTTGACAAAAATAAACAAAAAAATATATAAAGTAATAAAAAAATAAGGTTGAAGCATAAAATTGGGATTTGGCGACGGGGTCGTCTTTAAACAAACTGTCGTGAGCGCCTATATCGCAATACAACGTAATTCCCCTCAAAAAGCTGATCTAACGAGCAAAAAGCACCGCTTTTGCGGTGCTTGGAGCAATAAAAAATATTACTGTCTGCGTTTGCGAGGTCTTTTTTTTGCGTTTGTGCCGAGAAGCGCGCCGAGAATACATACAAGTACAAAGGAAAGCCTTATCAAAAGCGATACGACAAGCGGCAGTCCTGAGGAAAGAGAAGAGTTCAGAAAAAGAGAGACCGCCAAAAATATCGCGCTCAATATAGCGCCGCACAAAGCGCCTACGGGCAATGCCGCGGCTCGCTTCCTTGCCGCTATGAAGCCCCCGACAAAATAAACTATGACAATACTTATAAATGAAAGCGGTGTTATGAGCTTGTCGGCAGAGCCCGACGCGGCGCATATCACGGCGCAAATAAACGCGAGCGCTATGGCAAGCAGAATAGAAACGGCAGCGCCGAACGCGGCGGCGTAAAGCACGCTTGCGTTATCGGTCAACTTTTGAGGCTGACGGGACGAGATATGCCGCTTTTTAGACGAGGTGTGGCTTTTCATAAAGTATCCTCCAAAAATATTTTCATTGAATTTATATGCGGCTCAAAGCTGGGGTAGAATAAATACATTAACAAAAAATTAACAAAGTAAAAATACTAATCTTATTGAAAAAAAGTACGAATTGTGTTAAAATAGGTTAAAATTGGGGTAGAAGGTTTATTTGTGAAAAAACCTCGGATTTTTCCCGAAAAATAAATAAAAACGGAGGCAATTTTATGGTACAGATTGACGAAAAAGTGTACGGTGCTTCGTCGGCAAGACTTGCGTCTATTTTTGATGCGGGAACGTTTGTCGAGCTTGGAGCTTACACTAAGCGTCACGACTCTCAAAAGGATTTTGAGGGTGTGGTCTGCGGCTACGGCTCTGTGAACGGAAAGCTTGCTTTTGCTTTTGTTCAGGACAGCGGCAGAACTAAAGGAGCATTTGGTGAGAGACACGCAAAGAAGATATGCGATATGTACGCTCTTGCTGTAAAGAACGGTGCTCCCGTGATTGGAGTTTTTGATAGCGCAGGAGCTGTCGTATACGACGGCGCGTCCGCGCTTGCGGCATACGGTAAGGTAATGAAGAGCGTGTCAGACGCATCGGGGATCATCCCCCAGATAGCCGTTATAGACGGCGTTTGCGGAGGCTCAAGCGCGGTAGTCGCTTCCATGTTCGACCTCACCGTTACGATAAAGGACGTATCCAAGCTTTACGTTAACGCTCCCTTTGTTGTAGGCAAGGAGATCGGAACTGCCGACTATGCGGCGGCAACGGGAATTTCCGCTTATGCGGCTGACGATGCGGCTGCGGCATACGCATATGTCAGAGAGCTGGTAACGCTTCTTCCTCAGAACAACGCCGACGCGTGCCTTTGCGAGACAGCTGACGATCTCAACAGAGCGGTTGCGATAGACACCGCTAAGGCAGAGGAAACTGTCAGCGCTCTTGCGGATAACGCAAGCCTCATACGCATCTATAAGGAGTATACGGCTAACGCGGTCCTTGGCTTTGCAAGCTTCGGCGGCGTGGTCTCAGGCGTCGTCTCTGTATGCGGCGCGCTTGATATCAAAACAGCAAGAGCGGCGGCAAAGCTCGTGTCCTTCTGCGATAGCTTCGGAATGCCCGTCCTCACTCTCGTTGACAGCTGCGGACTTGACGTAAGCGGCACAGCGGAGGAGAACGCGTACGCGTCCGAGCTCGCAAAGCTCGCATACGCATACACCACTGCAGATAACGCGAAGGTAACAGCAGTAGTAGGTAAGGCATACGGCGCGGCGTTCACGCTTCTCGGCTCTAAGGCGGTTGGCGCTGATATAGTATTCGCGCTTGAGAATGCCGCTATCAGCGTGCTTTCTCCCGAGGCATCGGTTGCGTTCGTATGGAACGATAAGGTCGGAGAGAAGTCCCGTGAGGAGCTTGAGGCTGAGTGGAAGGAAAAGTGCGCATCCGCAGCTGACGCTTGCGACAGAGGCGAGGTAGACGACGTGATCGAGAGCGCGGAGCTCCGTAAGCGCATCTGCGCTGCTCTTATGATGCTCGTGACTAAGGCAGAAGGCAAGCCCGCTCGCCGTCACGCGAATATGCCTCTTTGATTGGAGGACAGTAAATGTTGAGTAATTTTTTGACGTTCGGCGCTCTTGCCGTGAGAGAGAACGGAACATATACTCCGTTTTCTGCTGACGCGTGGAGCTACGCGGGACAAATGACGCTTCTCGGTATAGGAATGGTCTTTGCCGTGCTCGCTGTGCTTTGGGCGATACTCGCAATATTCAAGCTTGTTTTTGCGGGCCCTACCCCCAAGAAGACACAAAAGCCCGAGAAAAAGCAAGAGCCTAAGCCCGAGCCCATAACTCAAACTCCCACAACTCCTGCCGCACCCGTTGCGCAGACGAACGACGCAGAGCTTGTCGCTATAATCACAGCCGCAGTTGCCGCTTATATGGCAGAGGAGGGAACTGAATACACGGGAGGCTTCCGTGTGGTTTCCTTTAAGAGAGTGCGAGGCGGTCGCACGTGGAATGCAAAATAAGTATTTTGAGAAAGGTTGATATAAAGATAAAGTCGGAGGCCAAGCGGTCTTAGGAAGACAAACCAAATGATCAACTCCTTGGCTC
>JAZSNX010000119.1:0-2235 GCA_045536665.1 Eubacteriales bacterium | reverse complement strand
AAAAGTGAAGTTCTACAAGAACAGGCACAGAGCAAGCCGCTGTGCCTGTTAACTGTTTTATGAGCACCCGACATTAAGGGGGATGACTTTTTATTTACGGTTTTTAAAATACTAAAACTCCTGATTCTGCTCGATATCTTTGAGAGAATACTTCTTTATCTCGTCTTCGTATGCTATTACCTTGGGGAGAAGCTC
The DNA here is from genome assembly GCA_045536665.1 of Eubacteriales bacterium. Taxonomy (GTDB): domain Bacteria; phylum Bacillota; class Clostridia; order Oscillospirales; family CAG-272; genus HGM12713. Next base: position 2,040 of record JAZSNX010000119.1, on the reverse strand, counting down.
GTTTATCTTTTTGTCGAACTTTTCGTTTGCGATAGCGTCGTCAAGGTCGGAGAAGAATTCCTCGTAGTCCTTGTTCTTATACGCCTCGTCGGTCAGCGGCAGGCGAAGCACGAAATGAAGTCCGTATTCGCTTTCAGCCACGCCCCACTCGTTTTCTTCAAGCTCAAACGCAACTTCAAGCACGTTTCCGTAGTAGCTTGAGTTTTGAGTGAAGAAAAATCCGTCCTTATAATACTCGTTTGCGGGGTCATCGGTGTATTCGTCGATAAGATCCTCAAACTTTTCGCCGGAGGAGAGGAGCGCTTTGAGCTGCTCGCCCTTTTCCTTTGCCGCGGCTATCTCGTCCTCAGACTTGTCTTCGGTCTTGAGATATCCCGTTGATTCGTCGTATATCAGATTACCCTCTTCATCCTCAAAGGTGTTGTACGAGGTGTTTACGAATATGGTCTTTATGTGTACGTAGTTGTCACGGTAATAGGTCTCGCGGTTTTCCTCGGTTATCGCATCAATACCGCCCTCGCCGTAAAGGTAAGAGTATACCGCCTTGATCTTTGCATCCATTATATAAATGTCGCGGAGCATTTTGTCGTTTACTCCGTAAGCGGACGCCGCGAGATTAAGCTCTGCTCTTGAGCCGTATTCGTCTATCAGCTCGGCTATCTCGTCGTCGATAGAGTCGTACACGTCGTCAGCCAGTTTGAGCCCGTATTCCTCGAAAAGTCCGACGCACAGAGTTTTGATCTTTACGCTTTCCACTGCCATGTCCTCAAAGAAGGTGGCAACACTGGCTCCCGTTTCCTTGTCAAGCACCTGATCCCAGAAACCGGCGTTATCCTGGCCGCTGTTGTAGCTTGACAAGATCTGCGCCTTGTAGCGGGATATATAAAACTGATACATATTAGTCGTTATCACAGTGTTATTGTATTTCAGCGCGGCGGGTGCGGAAGAACAGCCGAGCATTGCCACGAGAAACGTGCATACGGCAAGAGCAGCCGCAATAATGGAGAGGATTCTTTTCATTTTATGGATATACCTTCCTTAATTTTGTGATACTGATATTATACACTAATTTATGATGGATTTCTACACACCTGTATCTCGTAATTGTATATATTTTTTGAACATTTCTATCAGGGTTTCGATAGCGGTAGAGGTTTTCTCCGCTTTGAGAGTTATTCTCGGGGAGGGACGCATGGTCACGCGGAGTTTGGGATACGATTCGTGCATATCCATCCACACCTGCGGCAAAAGCTCGGAGGGGACTATCACAGCCTCGCCTGCTCTTATCGAAACTGAGGTGAAATCCGCCGTTTGTCCGAGTGCGCGGAGCAAAGAGATACGGCAGATGTTAAGCGCCTCGCGCGGAAGCTCGCCGAATCTGTCGCAAAGCTCGTCGCAGATGTCGTCGCAGTCCTCCTCGTTTTCGATGGCGGCGATCTTTTTGTACATCTCCATACGCTGGGTAGAGGACGGGATATAGCTGTCCGAGAGGTAAGCGTCGGCAGGGAGGTCGAGCTTGCACTCGGTCTTTTTCTTCGGAGCTTCGCCCTTTTCCTCAAGGATAGCTTCGTTGAGCAGCTTTATATACATATCGTAGCCGACCGCGTCAAGATGACCGTGCTGTTCAGCGCCGAGGACGTTGCCCGCGCCTCGTATCTCAAGGTCACGCAACGCTATCTTGAATCCCGCGCCGAATTCGCTGTATTCTCGTATCGCTCCGAGGCGCTTTTCTGCGATTTCGGAGAGAGCTTTGCCCTTGGGATAGGTAAAATATGCGTACGCGCGGCGGTGGCTTCTGCCGACTCGACCACGAATCTGGTGGAGCTGGGAAAGTCCGAGCCTGTCGGCGTTTTCTATTATCAGAGTGTTCGCGTTCGGAACGTCAACGCCGGTCTCTATTATGGTGGTAGAGATGAGGATGTCAATATCGCCAACTACCAGAGCCTGCCAGATGTCCTCAAGCTGTTCCCTGTCCATACGGCCGTGGGCGACGGCGATTCGGGCATCCGGCACGGCGGCGGCAACTCTTGCGGCACAGCG
>JAZSNX010000108.1:0-2296 GCA_045536665.1 Eubacteriales bacterium | reverse complement strand
CAAACAAACCGACAGAGTGATCATGAGTATCACTATCGAACTTATTAACTTCTTTTTCACCTTGTCATATTCCTCAAAGACCAAAATAAATAACAAATTCACCCTTGTTTTATGCGGTTAAATTAGGATTTATCGGTGTGTTCAAATTACAATTTCGTAGGGGCGATTCACGAATCGCCCGCGGGTCATTCTTGAATGACCCCTACAATGGTGATAGCGAACATTGTGTGATAAAATGTGTGTTGCGCGAACATCACGCGGGGGCACCAAGGCGCTCCCCTACCGCTCCCAATATTGGTATGTTGGTAGGTGTCGACCGATGTTTTCGAAGAAAACTCGATACGCAGTTGTCCTCGACGACCCGTTCGTTGCATAATCTAACTCACCGACAAATCCTAATTTCCGCGGGCAATCTGTATTTTCTTGTAGCGTACAAATAAAAGATCCCCATAAAACACGTCGGTGATCTATCGTCCGACGTGTTTTTACATCAGAGAAAAACATTAAAGATATATCTTTCTTATGGCTATACTCATAACCATTTTTTTGAAAGTTCTTGAAAGGAGTGTGAGGGAAACTTCTTCCAAGAAGTTTCCCTCATAAAAAACCGCGTCCCCTCAAAAATGCTCGCTGTCGACGGGAGCGCCGTGGATAATGACTGTTTTATCCTCTGGAACGTACTCGTCGGGGAAATGTATCATAATATTTCCATCTGTTTCGAGTATATACTGAAGCTTTGCGATATCAACGTCCGCAACCCCTACACCAGCGTCAATAGCAAGGCACGCCGCCTCTGCCGCCGCCTGTCCCGTAAGTATCGCGGGGGGTATCACGCGAATAAGCGCCCAGCCGTAGCCCTCGCCCGACGCGCTTCTGCCCGCCGTTATCATATTCGGGAAATCTCGTCTGCAAAGCGTGCGGAGCGGTATCTCAAAAAGGTGATCCCTATGGTCAAAGTCGTTGATAGCGCAGACCGAGTCGTCAAAGTGCTTGTATGCGTCGTGAACGGTCAAGGTATAGTCACCGTCAATATGGCAGGTCGTTCTGAACTGCGGCATAAGCGGCAGACTCGCAATTTCTCTGCTCTTGCGGTCGTCTCCCTTGAGCTTATCAAGCATAAGACGCTGATTGCGAACGAGATAGTCGCTCACCTCTTCAACGGTAAGTCCCGACCAAAGCGGCACGTCAGAGGGTTGATTATCGCCGTAAAGGTTTATATTACCTCCTCTTACGGGCACGAACGCCTTTCTTATGTCCTGTTTATCAAGCGCGTCCTGACAACTATCAAACGTCACCATTTTGCCAACGTACGTAAAGTAGTTCGTTCCCGAAATACACGGCACTCCGCCACGGCGAAGCACGTCGCAGTCACCCGTAACGTCAATAAGCATATCGCAGGTATAGTATTCAGTTCCCGATTTGCTCTCGGTAACGACGCCGCGGCAGACGTTGCCCTCCATAACAGGCTCACACGCGATACAGTCAAAAAGCAGGTCAGCTCCACTCTCCACTATCTCCTCAGTAAGCTGGAGCGCGAAAATATAGGGAGAATATCTCTGTATGTACTTTTTCTCGGTATATTCCTTTGGCTCACCGTCACGCCATTCCTCGGGAATAGCGTCAAAGCCGTATTTTGCGCTATCGCGAAGCCATTTCTCGGCAAGACCGAATATTATCTGCTTTCCCCTGCCGTTACACATAGGCACGAAATAGTTGATAAGTCCGAGCGTCGCAAGACCGCCAAGTATGTTTGACTTTTCTATAAGCAACACACTCTTGCCTCGCTTTGCTACGGTGTACGCCGCCGCACAACCCGCAACACCGCCACCGCAAACGATAACGTCATAATGCGCCTTTATACTAAGCTGCTTGTTAAGGGTTATCTTTTCCATATCTTTCACCTGTTAGAAGTATTATTACTTTAATATCTTTTTACACCAAGTGCGTCGGTTACATTTAGGGCACTTTAAATAACGGGTAGTTCCTTTATGCATTGCCCAGAGTGCCTCGGAATAGGTAGGCACGATCTCGTGACCGCAATGCTTACACTTGTAAGCGCCCACGCTCACCTCAAGCTTCAATGCATAAAAGCAAGGAATCAAAAAAGCAATACAGAGTCCGAGAATTATAACAAGCTGCCATACACCCTCGGGTATAAAAAGCGCGGCTATCAATAAACCTAAAATGAGTGCTGTGATGCTCACGCTCATGATCACCCACATTGAAGTCCATATCGTTTTGTTTTTTTGCTCTAATTCCTTTGACATAGCAAGTAAAAGCTGTTCATTTTTCTCAC
>JAZSNX010000170.1:0-5234 GCA_045536665.1 Eubacteriales bacterium | reverse complement strand
GAGCCAGGATCAAACTCTCGAAAAATTTATATCATATCCGCCCACCAGGGCAGCTACAATCTTTTCGAGCTATTTTAATTCTTAGCTTCTTTTACTTTGTTGAGTATATATAACTCTTTGACGAGATTTGCACTTGCACTTTATGCTTTGTACTTCTCTCTTGTTGTTCAATTTTCAATGACCGTTCGCGCTGTTTCTTCCTCCCTCTTGGGCGGACAGCTTGACTATTATATCACATCTCTTTTCGCTTGTCAAGAACTTTTTTGAAGTTTTTTGAAAAAATTTTCAATGACTCTTTTTCAGAGCTGTGATAGGTTGCTGCTCTTTGCGGCAACTCGCATATTATATTACTTTTTCGAGAAAAAGTCAATACCTTTTTCAAAAAAAAATCAAAAACCGTATCGATTTGGAGAAATACACAAATAATAAGCAAAAAATGCGCAATGGAGATATCGAATGGTAACAATTCTTGTAAGAACGGTAATAGTTTACGTCGTTATGATAGCGGCGGTGCGTCTTATGGGCAAGAGGCAGATAGGCGAGCTTGAGGTAACTGACCTCGTTGCAACGCTACTTATTTCCGAGATAGCCTCGCTTCCGATAACCGACAGCAACATTCCTCTGTCACACGCTATCATCCCCATCGTTATAATAATGTCCTTTGAGGTCTGCTCCGCCGCGCTGACCGTGCTTTTCCCAAAAATCAAAGGGTTATTTACAGCCCGTCCGTCAACGCTCATCAAGGACGGCGTGCTGTGCAGGCGCTCAATGCTAAGCTCCCGAATATCCAACGATGAGCTTGTCAGTGAGCTAAGGCAGAACGGATACACGGATATAGACGACGTTCTTTACGCAATACTTGAAAAAAACGGAAAAATAACTATCGTTCCGAAGGCAAAGAAAAACGTTCCTACCTGCGAGCAGCTTGGAATAAAGGTAAAGGATAGCGGAATATTCCATATAGTCATCGACAACGGAACTATAAACAAGCACGGGCTTTTTGAGCTCAACCTCACCAAGGAGCAGCTCGAGCGCAAGCTAAAGCTCAAGGACATCTGCGCGCGCGACGTATGTCTTATGATGATAAGCGACGCGGGTGAAGAAAGGATAATAAAAAAGGAGGATATTTTATGAAGGCTTTTGTCGTTTGTATAATCTTCATAATATTGATAGTGACGATCGTCATATTGAATATGCTTTACGTAAGGAATGTCGCGGAAAACATGAAGCGCCTTACGCTTGAGGTCTCAAAAGATCAAAGCTCGGACACGGCTATGTCCGAGCTTATGGAATATTGGGATAAGCACAAGGATATCGTTGGTATATCCTCGAGCTTCAAACAAACGGATATCGTCAGCGAGGAGCTTTTAAAGCTCAGCGTCGCTCACTCACTCAACAATCGGTTTGCCATTGAGCAGAGCTGCGCCATTGTATGCGACGTGTTGGACGACATCGCTCAATACGAGAGCTTGTCCATACACTCTATTTTATGAGAACAGCTGTCTGTATTCGGCGCAATATCGGCTGCCGACCTCAAAGCTGACGTAATAAGAGCTGTTGAGCGTTTTACTTTGAACATCTGAACAAGCAAGCTGTGGATAGTTAATCAGCCAAACGTGTCTGTAATTCTCGTCAAGGACCGAATGTACGCCGTTATAGACGATAGACACCCCGTCGTCGGGCACTACCGAGATATTCTCGCTCTCAAGCGCCGTTACCATTGCCATTGCCGAGCCATCGGCATTCTTAAGCGTTTGATTCACGCTCTCGAAGCTTACGCTATCGGAGGCAAAGCAATATATAACGTATTTCTCGAAGCTTACGTTCTTAGTAACCGTCAGCACCGCCACCTCGTTGCCGTCAACAAGAACACTGTCGTTCCTCGATACGCTCACGCTCTCCTTGAGGTACAAAACAGGAATAAGCGTTCCGTTCGAAAGCTTAAGCTCCAGCCTTTCGTAGATATCTTCCACGCCCGGATCTACCGCTCCCCATACGTCCTTATCTATCGCTCCGAGAAGCACGACCTCGCTTGAGCTGTAATTTATAGAATTTGCCAGCGACGCTATGTCGGTTACGCTACTTTGCTTATAAGGGACATCACTCACGGTAGACATCACGCTGATATTTTGCGATAAATACGAAAACTCAAGCTTATCGGATATATCGAGACTGACACTGCCGTCAGTCTCACTTGCGAGCAGCATATTGTAGAATGAGCTTACCGCCACGGTCAGCGAATACGTATCCTTACCTATGAGGTGGATATCCTCACCAACACGACAGGCTCTCGCCGATGTCGCCGTATCGTCAATATCAAGGAGTATCTCCTTTAGTCCGCTTGACGTCGCGTTGCCCGCCCTGAGCGCAATATATATGCCGCTTTGCTCAGCTATAAGCGCCCTCAGGCTTGTGGCGACAGACTGTGTCTCTATATCTGAAAATACTATCGTATAGTCCCTTATATCGAAGCCGCAAAGCAGCATATCCTTAAGCATATACTCACCGTGATATTCAAAGCCCCCGCTCTCAGGCATAAGCGCAAGAGACGTGGCGCTCGGCAATATCTCGCTTATAAAACGCTCAACGGCAACCACTGTCGCGCTGTCCGAAACTCCGCCTATGACCAGCGCTCCGCCTACGAGCTTGCAAATGTAATCATCATTTTTGAATTTGTTGAGAGCTTCTGCGCTTATTCGCCTGTTGGTGTTTCCAAGCAGTATATCCAGTCGCCCCTTCTCAGCTTCGACGTCTACGTTGTCGTATTCGTATCCGCACTCCACGCCCGTCTTTTTCTCTATTTCGGACGCAAGGTCTCTGGCGAGAAGCGAAAGCTCGCTCGTTGAGGACGCGGGCACTATCACGAGATATTTTTCAGCCTGCGGCTGCGCCGATTGCTGCGCCGCCTGATCCTTCATCGCCTGCAGAAGCTCAAGCGCCGCTTTGTCGTCGCTCATTTTGCAGCCCGCAAAAGCGAATACACACAAAAGAAGCGAAAATATAAGCGCAAGCGTTCTTGTCTTACCTGTAATCATAGCGCTCTCCCACGAGCACGGGCACGTCCTTGCCGTAGCTCATCTCTGTTATCTTGGCGACCACCTGCTCTCCCTCTCTCCTTTTTACCGCAAAACGAACGGTGACCTCCGCCTCAAAGGCGGTGTCGTCGATAAGCGCGCCAATTCCCGAAAAATAGTTGCTGTATTTTTGATACTCGGAGTATCCGCAAACAAGCTCATACTCGGAATACGGCTCATAGGTGACTATCCCCGCCGCCTCAAGCGCCAAGGACGCCGTATGCGAATAGGCTCTAACAAGTCCTCCCGCGCCTAAGAGAGTTCCGCCGAAATATCTGGTTATCACAACGCAGGCGTTGTCTACTCCGCTCTTTCTTATAGCGTCGAGCGTTGGCATACCCGACGTTCCCTGCGGCTCGCCGTCGTCGGAATACCTTGCGAGTATCCCGCCGTTTATAGAATACGCAAAGACATTGTGAGTTGCGTCGTTATATTCTTTTTTTACGCTTTTAATAAAAGCAAGCGCCTCCTCTTCACTGTCGACTCTCAAAGCCTGACCGATAAAGACAGAGCGCTTTTCCTCAAATTCTATCTTCGACACTCCGCCGAGTGTCGTAAATTTTTCGGGGAGCTGTAACATACAATTCTCCTTTTAGACATTTTTATACATAAATTATAATACACGTATGCATTTTTGTCAAGGGGAGCAAAAAAAGTTGAGATGCACTATGTATTACAAATCGACAAATTCACTAAAAATCATTATTCTTTGTATAGTTTAAATTACTTAGCCTTTGTTAATATTGCTGATATTATCAACAATTAGTTGACAATTATTGGTTAATATAGTATAATTATCATACAAAGGAAGAGAGATGAGAACGATGTCTAACAAGAACATAAACAATACGGGATAAATATTTTATAAGGAGGATACTGTATAAAAAAATCAAAAAGAATAATTAGTTTGTTTTTAGTTGCGTTTTTATTGTTAAACCTTGGTGTTATATGCTTTTGGTGATTATTTTTGGGAGTGTGTTGATAATGAAAAGAATTAAGAAAAAACTTATTGTCTTTATTTGTATTGTTTTATCTTTAGCGTTGATTTGTTGTATTTGTGTTGGCGCATTTCTTTTCCTTGACTACTATTTCAATAAAAAACTTACCCTAATATATACTGACGAAACCGCAAATGGATATTCCATAAAGATATATGAACGAGGTAGATCTTTATTGGCGGGTAAGCATTATTTGACAATAGAAATCGATAGTGAAGAAATAATAAAAATCACCATGATAAACAATGCAAACATATATCCTGAAGAACACATTGTTTGCGATTTGGATGATTCAGAAGAGTATCAACTGACATTCAAGGATCATACTGATACTAATGGTAGTAAACTTATATTCGACTCGAATTTCACAACGATAAGATACATTCGTTGTTACGAATTGGAAATTATCAATGACTCGGTTACTGCTAACGATGAAACAATTTTTATTTATGGATAAAACACCTTCTATAATGGAACCAACAATTTCAAGAATATAGTTAAGAGGTTTTTATGAAAAAAAGAAATCTTTGTTTTCCTCTACTTGCGATAGATGTCGGAACTATAGTGTTTTTGCTAAACATAATGATAAACAAAGTATACAATGATTCACAAATGATTGCTGTTTTGATCTGCCTCGGAGCTTTTGTTTTAGTCGCCATGGTAATTGTGGCTATATTTAACCATTGTATAATAGACGATTACATCGGTGAACGAGTAATTAAAAATTTCATTATGCTTATCGTTGGCGTTCTGGGAGCATTTGTAGGCTCGTTTTTTGTGGATTTTTCCGCTAAATACTTTTTCAACTTTGCGTTTGGAGTATATTTTTGCTTGTTTGCTCCATTGATGATCGTTTCTATGTTTATTCCAAATGTTTTAAGGCTAATAAATTCAAAAAGAAACGACAAGTAACACAGGGGATAGTTCTCTATCTTGACAATAATTAAATAATTTTTTACCGCATTGGATCTGAATTATCTTATCCAATGCGGTAATTTTTTTAAGTTCTTGAAAGGGGGGACGTTTGCGAGCGCTGCCTGTGGCAGATAAAGCGAGCAAAAAGAAGTGGCAGCGTTCGGCGATTGGCGAGCTCGCCGTGTGAGCGAAGACAGAGCCGTTAAACGCAACAGGAGTGGGGAAAACTTCTTGAAAGAAGTTTTCC
>JAZSNX010000155.1:0-15569 GCA_045536665.1 Eubacteriales bacterium | reverse complement strand
CCGCCCGAGGAGACCGATATCATCTGCGAAAACTGCGGTTCAAAGATGGTTATCAAAAACGGACGCTACGGCAAGTTTGCCGCCTGCCCGAACTACCCCCAGTGCAGAAACACAAAGCCCTTGGATAAGCCTAAGAGCGAGGAAGGCGCAGAAGTAACAGAGCCTAAAAAGGTAGTTATCGCCGACTTTAAATGTGATAAGTGCGGCTCGGATATGGTGCAGAGGAGCGGACGCTACGGCTCGTTCTTTGCGTGCAGCCGCTATCCTGAATGTAACTTTACAAAGCAGAAGACGAGGGACATAGGAGTTCCTTGCCCTAAGTGCGGCGCTAAGATAGTTATGAAAACAGGACGCCATAAAACAGTTTTCTACAGTTGTGACAGATATCCTGAGTGTGATTTTTCGTCTTGGGATCTGCCAACAAACGAAAAGTGTCCCGAGTGTGGAGAAATGCTCTTCCGCAAGAAGGGACAGGCACTTCTCGTCTGCCGCAAGGAGAGCTGTGGATTTAAAAAGCCTTATGAGGCGTCTGAGGAGAAATTCAACTTCTGATGGAAAATGTATTGAAAATATATGGAGCGGGACTTGCGGGCTGTGAGGCGGCCTGGCAGGCGGCGGAGCGCGGAGTTAAGGTCGAGCTTTATGAGATGAAACCGAAGAAATATACTCCCGCCCACCACTCCGAGGGCTTTGCGGAGCTGGTCTGCTCAAACTCACTGCGCTCCGATAGCACCACAAATGCGGTAGGACTTCTCAAGGAGGAGCTTCGACGTATGGGATCGCTCGTTATGATGGCGGCTGACGCCACTCGCGTTCCCGCAGGCTCGGCGCTTGCCGTTGACAGAGATAAATTTTCGGCGTATATAACCGAAAAGATCAAGACTCATCCGAATATAACGGTCATCAGTGAGGAAATGCGTGAGGTCGGCGACGGCGTTACTGTCATCGCCACAGGTCCTCTGACATCGGACGATCTGTCGGAGTATATAAGCCGAGAGCTTGTTGGAGAGGGACTGCATTTCTTTGATGCCGCCGCTCCGATAGTTGATGCCGAGACCATCAATATGGATATCGCGTTCTTCGCCTCGAGATACGATAAGGGCGACGCTGACTATATCAACTGTCCTATGAGCGAGGAGCAGTACAACGCATTCTGGCAGGAGCTCGTAACCGCTACGGAGGCAGAGCTCAAGGAGTTCGACAGGGAGGAGCAGAAAAAGCTCAAGGTGTTCGAGGGCTGTATGCCCGTCGAGGTAATGGCAAAGAGGGGCAGAGACACGCTTCTGTTTGGTCCTCTGAAGCCTGTAGGTCTTGTCGATAAGCGCGTTGGTAAGACAGCTCACGCGGTCGTTCAGCTCAGACGAGAGAACGCCGAGGGCACTATGTATAATCTCGTAGGCTTCCAGACGCATCTGACCTTCCCCGAGCAGAGAAGAGTTTTCAGAATGATACCGGGGCTTGAGAACGCTGAATTCTTGAGGTACGGTATAATGCATAGGAATACGTATATAAATTCCCCCGAGAAGCTTGACGCTACCTACAATCTTAAATCTCGTGACAATATATATTTTGCGGGACAGATGACAGGCGTTGAGGGCTATATCGAGTCGTGCGGCTCGGGATTTGTGGCAGGAGTTAACGCCGCAAGAAGGCTGCTGGGACAGGAGAGTATAGTGTTCCCGAGAACGACTATGATAGGCGCGATGGCAAGCTACGTGTCTTGCGGCGGTAACGGCGATTTTGTGCCGATGAACGCAAACTTTGGTATTATAGAGCCCTTGCCTGCGAGGGTAAAGGGCGGAAAGATAGCCAAGTATGAAAAATACGCCGAGAGAGCCTTGGCTGAAATTGACAGCATCAAGTCAAAAATGATGTAAAGAGGTAAGCAATATGCAGAACACGGATATCTCAGCTCTTGAGAGGGCGATAGGATATACCTTTAAGGACAAAAGAATACTAAAGGAAGCGCTCACACATTCTTCGTATGCGCACGAGCTCAAAAGTAAGCGTGTGGAGACGCGCTGTAACGAGCGCCTCGAGTTTCTCGGAGACTCCGTGCTGTCTATCGTTACCAGTGAATATCTGTTTTCGAGATATTCCGAGCTTCCCGAGGGAGATCTGACGCATATGCGAGCGGCTCTCGTTCAGTCGCAGGCGCTGGCTAAATACGCAAGGGGAATAGGGCTCGGACAGTATTTGTACGTTGGTAATGGTGAGGAGAGAAACCGAGACCAGCAGTCCATACTCGAGGACGCCTTTGAGGCGCTTTTAGCGGCGATATATCTTGATTCGGGAGAGAACGGGCTTGATACGATACGAGCGTTCTTACTTCCCATAATAAAAAAGGAGCTTGACGAGAACAGCGCGCGCACGTTTTATGCGGACGCTAAAACTGAGCTCCAGCAGCTTACGCAGGTAAGCGACGGCGCAACGCCTGTATACCGAGTTGTCGGAGAGAGCGGTCCTGACCACCAAAAGACGTTTGAGGTAGAGGTAATGCTCAACTCCAACGTTATCGGTCACGGCAAGGGACGCTCAAAGCGAGAGGCGGAGCAGAACGCCGCGAGAGAGGCGCTTGAATTGTTTGGAATGTAAAAAAAGCGTAACCGTGAGTTTTCACGGTTACGCTTTTTTGATTTGTTGGAATTTGTGAAAAAGCTTCTCCCAAAGAAATTTTTTATACCCCTTTTAAGAGCTTTCACAAAAAGGATCGTTTATCGTTTTTTAGAAAAATTTTTTTGCTTAAAATTCTTTGAAGGGAGTTTGAGGGAAACTTTCTTATAAGAAAGTTTCCCTCATCGCGTCTTCCTTATATAGTCAAGCTTGCCGTAAGGCGCACATCGTCAGATGCCGTGGCAACAAAGACGGTATATATGCCGCGCAACAGCTCCCAGCCGCTGTTCCAAACGCGCAGAGCGTTCTTTTCGACTGACACTGTCGCTCTCTTTGTCTCTCCCGCTCCTATCGAGAGCTTGCAGAAGCCTTTGAGCTCCTTGACGGGTCGGTCGGTCGCGTCGTCTATTCCAAAGTAGACCTGAGCGGTCTCCTTGGCGTCTATATTAGACGTATTCTTTACGCTGAATGAGACGTCTATACTATCTCCATTATCGGTAAGCTCGATATCGCTATACTCAAAGTGAGCGTATGACAGTCCGTGTCCAAAGGCAAACTGCGGAGCAATGCCGTCCTTTTCAAAACCGCGGTAGCCAACGTAAATGTCCTCATTATAGCGAACGCTTGTCGCCTGATACTCGCCGTAGCGGTGAGCGGGGCAGTCTTCAAGCTTGTAAGGAAGCGTAAAGGGCATCTTACCCGAGGGAGATACCTTGCCGCTAATGATATCGGCAAGCGCGTTTCCGCCTTCCATGCCCGAATACCAGCTCCACAGAATAGCGCGGACGTCGTCCGCCCAAGGCATAGCAACTGCCGAGCCTGCGGTAACGGTGACTATCGTATTGGGGTTGGCTTTAGCAAGTATGGGGATAAGCTCGTCCTGCTCACCCGGGAGCTTAAGATCGGGCTTATCGAAGTTCTCGGTGTCAAAGGAGTGATTTATTCCGCCGCAGAATACCACCGCGTCAGCCTTGCGCGCCTTGTCGAGAAGCGCCTCGATGGGCATCTTCTTTGCGTTCTTTGCCCACAACAGCTCAAGGGGTGTAGTGCCTATGGTCATTGCCTGAACACGAATATCTATTCGTTCTCCTGCCTCAAAGCGGCGTGTAAACTCGTAGGGAATGCCGTTGTTCTCCGAAGAGAAGTACTTAACGAGCTCACCGTTGAAGAAGAAGCGAGAGCCTCTGTCGGCATTCATATAAAAGGCGTATTCTCCCGTCTCGGGGATATTGAGCGTTGCCGTGAAAACTCTTGACACGCCGTCGTATATCTGCTCTACCTTATCCACGAAGTAGACCGTGGGCTCACCCTCAAACAGACCGTTGTTATAGCATTCCATCTTAAAGGCGCGGCTTCCCGATTTGAGCTCGGATATGTCGAGATACTCTGTCGGTATCGGCTCATACTGGAATTGCGTGCTCTTGACGTATTCGACGTTTTCCTCGCCGTAGACGTTGATAAGACCTTGCAGGGGCGTTATTTCATAAAGCGCCTTTATAGCACTTGAGTTTCCGCCGTGAGAGTGGAACATATTCGCGTTCTCACCGACGACAAGTATCTTCTTTGCGTCCTTTGAGAGGGGAAGAACACCGTCGTTTTTGAGAAGCACGATAGCTTCCTTTGCTATATCGTATGTCGCTTTTTGATGCTCGGGCGTGTTGAACGAGCCCTTCTTTCTGTCGGGAGAGAATTTGTTTATCTTGAACATAAGGCGAAGTATTCGGCGCACCTTGTCGTCAAGGAACGCTACGTATTCCTCGTTCTCCTCGCAGAGCTTTTCAAACGCGTCACCAAGGAAATAGTCAGAATATTTCTCAACGGGCGTGCCCATTTCTATATCCATACCGTAGCGAGCCGCTTCCTCTGTATCGTGAACGCCTGCCCAGTCGCTGATAACAACGCCGTCCCAGCCCCATTCGTCCTTGAGAATATCGCAAAGTAATACCTTATTGTGACAGCAGTGCTGACCGTTGTACTTGGAGTAAGAGCCCATAAAGGAGTACGCGCCCGCGTCTGCCGACGCCTTAAAGGCTGGGAGATATATCTCACGGAGCGCTCTGTCGGAGAGCTCGACATTGACCTTCATTCTGTCAAGCTCTTGGTTATTGAGCGCATAGTGCTTGACGCAAGCTGCCGTATCCGCGCTCTGTATTCCGCGGACTACCTCGGGAGCCATTACCGAGCAAAGATATGGGTCCTCACTCATATATTCAAAGTTTCTTCCGCAAAGCGGTGTGCGGATTATGTTAAAGCCCGGTCCGAGAACAACGTCCTTTTTTCTATGTCTCGCTTCCTCTCCGAGTACCTCTCCGTGAAGTCTTGCAAGGTCTGCGTTCCACGTAGCGGCAAGAGCCGTTCCTGTGGGAAGATATGTGCAGAAGTCGTCCTTAAGTCCTTTGGTCTTCCACGAATTTCTTTCCATCTCCTCGCGCATACCGTGAGGGCCGTCGTTCATAGTCAGCTCGTCAATGCCCTGTGAGGGAACACCCTCGGAATACATTTTTGAGTTTGCGTGACACATCAGCACCTTTTCGTGTAAGGTCATTTTTGCCATTATTTCGTCAATTCTTTTTTCGATATTCATAATGTATCTCCTTAAGTGAGTTTATACAGAAGTATTTTTCTTTGCGAGCAACCGTCCAAAAAGGTCGGTAAGAGCGGTGAAGAGCAGAACAAGCGAGGCGCTTATGAGCACACCGCCGACGATATCCGTCAGCCAATGCACACCTGAAAGAAGTCTGCCGACAACCGTTATGGCTATTATCAAGCCGCCGACTATCTGCAAGGGTATCCTTGCTCCAAGCGGCTTTATGTACTTATTCGCGAGGATCATCGCGCTTGCAAGAACAACGCATATGAGCATTGTGTGCGAGGACGGGAAGGATGCCTCAAGCTCGGCGGTCAGATTCGGTCTGTAATTGATTACCACCACCTCAAAGAGCACGTATGCCGCCGCCATAGCAACGTAAAGACAGCCGAGAGAGAGTATTTCCGCGTCGACGCCAAAAAGGCTTTTTCTTTTTATGAGCTGAATAAGTCCAACAAGAGCAAACGTGCAAATGAGCGCAATCGCGAGAATGCCGAGCAGCTCGGTGACGTTGTACCATAGCGCGCTCTCGCCAAGAAAATTATGTACCGCTTCGTTTATGTGAGATAATCCGACAGATGAGTCGGCAGGTCCTATGGGCGCGACGTCCACCGTCTTGACGCAAACGATCAGAATCAAAAACAAAAGCAGGAAAATACCCGCAAAAATAAATTTTTTCTTCATAGCCTCAACCTTTCGAAAAAATATCGTTTTACAAAGGTCATTATATCATACGGGCATTATTTTGTCAATCGAATAAAACACTATTCAAAATAAATAAATATTTAACAAAACACGGTATTTCTTCAAATTAGGATTTATAGGTATGTTCGCCCTCTCAGTCAGCTAACGCTGACAGCTCCCCCAGAGGGGGAGCCTCTATTATAGCCTCGCCCTTTGGGAGAGGAGGCACGAGCTTTAGCGAGTGACGGAGAGGGGGTGCGAACACACCGACAAATTCTAATTTACAAAACAGGGGTACTTTCCCGAGAGAAAGTACCCTTTATCATATCTGTATTTAATTTAAAACGATTCTCTTGCCGTTCTCTCTATGAGACTCGTAAGCGGCAGTCATAAATCTGACCATATCGAGAGCCGCGTCGATACCGCACATCTCGTTACTCTCTCCGTGTATACAGGCTCTTACCCATTGCGCTACGGGGGAGAGAGGCGCGTCGGGTAGCTGCTTTATGTCAAGCTCCTGAAGCGGCTGCTTGTCTATTTTCAGCTGTGCGCACGCCGCGCCGCCGAAGCGAGCAAAGTACGCTCCCTTTGTGCCGTATACCGAAAGCTCGAAGACGCTCATCATAGGTGAGGTGAACGTAGCGTCAAGAAGACCCATTGCGCCGTTTTTAAAGCGGACGTTACAGCTCGCGTTATCTTCTACTCTCTTGTTGAGAATTGAATAGTTAAAGCTTGAGGATACCGACTCGATATCTCCCATAATATATCTTGCGAGGTATGTCGAGTTAAAGCCGAGATCGATCATAGCGCCGCCTTCGGTGATCTCGGGGTCATACCAATAGTCCGGCAGCTCTCCTTTTACGCCCTGCGCGTGACCGCAAAGGCAGCGGAAAAAGGACACCTCACCAAGCTCGCCGCTGTCTATAAGCTGTTTGGCGTAAACAAGCTGCTTTGCCGAGATGCGGGTAAATGCTATGCTGAATTTAAGACCGCTCTCTTTAATAGCATCGCGGAGCTCGTATGCCTCGTTAAGGTCAAAAGACAACACCTTTTCAGTGAATATGTGCTTTTTGTGCTTTACCGCAGACATAAAGATCTGTTTATGGTCGTGAGGATCGGATGTGACGATAACACCGTCGACATCATCTCGTGACATTACCGCTTCAATTTCTGTCTCGTACGGAACTCCGTATTCGGCTGCCCATTCTTTAGCAACTTCCTCATTGTTGTCGTAAACGCAGGTGACGGCACAGTCGGGCTGATTTAGCAAGTCCTTGACATATCTCTGATCGTTCTTATGCGAATGAGGATGCCAACGGCTTATAAGTGCTACTCTGAACATAACTCTCTCCTATCAATCGAAGTAAAAGGCCTTACCTGTTTCCGCGGATATCTTTATCGCTTCAAGTATCTGCGTGACTACTGCGGCTCTGTCGGCGGAGTTTACAAGCTCTGCCTTGCCCTCAATTGCGTCAAAGAAGTTTCTCTGCTCAAGCTCAACGGGAGTTGCCGCCGATCCGCTATGGAAGGACACGCCCGTTTTTCCAAATTCGGGGGTCTCGATGACCTTTCTGCCGTGCTTTACATAGTTTAACTTAAGCTTGCCACCATCATTATCAGCGCCTGCTTTAGTTCCGCAGACCGAGTATCTGACACCCTCGTCGGGAACTGCGTTGATAAGCCAGCTGGTTTCAAGAATAATACTTGCGCCGTTCTTCATAGTGATGAGAGCGAACGCGCTGTCCTCAACTGTGAAGTCCTTAGGATCCCAAGTGCCCCAGAGATTTGCCTCGTCAGGATAGTTCTTTAGCTTGTCGTAGGTAACGCCGAATACAGCCTTGGGCTCGTAGTTGTCCATAACGTAAAGAAGAGCGTCAAGACAGTGAGTAGCGACGTCAAAGAGCGGACCTGCGCCGTTTTCTTCCTTGTTGAGGAAGTAGCCAAACGCGGGAGCTCCACGGCGGCGAAGCACCTTACACTTGCCGTGATATATCTCTCCGAACGCTCCCGCAAGTGTTTCCTTGCGAACAAACGTAGCCTCGGGGGAGAACTTGTGCTGATAGCCGATAGCGAGTATCTTGCCAGAACGGTCACGAGCCTCAAGCATAGCCTTTGCCTCTTCTCCCGTTATACTCATAGGCTTCTCGCAAAGAACGTGCTTGCCCGCGTTGAGCGCGGCTATGGTGATCTCTGCGTGAGGGCCGTTGTGCGTCAGCACACGTACGTTGTCGATAGTGGGGTCAGCAAGCAGCTCTCTGTAATCGGTGTAAACTCGCGCGTCAGGAGTGCCGAATTTTTTTGCTGCCTCCTCGGCTCTCTCTCGGACTATGTCACAAAAGGCTACCATCTCAACGTCGTCCATTTTTGCAATAGTCGGCATATGCTTTGCGTTTGCGATGTTTCCGCAGCCGATAATACCTGTCCTGTACTTGTTCATAACAATAATTCCTTTCGCTTTTTAGCTTTACTTATAAAGATATTTTATCATATCAAGCAAAATTTGCTTGCGTTATATTGTGGGATACTGACGCAATATTGCTTTTGAAAAACAAAAGCAAGTAAAGAACGGGCATAAAAAAAGCCCTCGATTTCGAGGGCTTTACTTTAAAATCTGTCAAACTCGTCCTTAAGCGCTTCCTTAAAGAACTCCTCAAACACCCTGTAGCCTTCGGCATTAAGATGGACGGTGTCGTCGAGATACAGCGCGTCGTTATGCATAGGCGCGTACTCAAGAGGGTCAATGTAAAAGCATCTGGGAGTATTCTCCGCAAACTCACGAAGCATCTCGCTGTACTTGCGTTTGCGCGCCAGCAGCTCCTCTGAGGGGGCTTTGCCCGGTACTGTTCCGCAAAGATATACGCGCAATTCGGGAAAGTCGGTGAGGGCATAGGTTACAACGCGTTGCGCAAGTTCCCACGTCTCCTCAAGCTCATAACCGAATGCCTGTGAGTTGTCATAACTCATATAGACAAGCACTTTGGGCTCTAAGGGGCGCACCATACGGGGATAATAATAGAGTTGATGTTCTGAGTTGCTCGAGCCAAAGCCGCGGTTTACAGCGCAGGGCTTGCCGCTTTTGCCGAGGAGCACGTCACTCATAACGGGGTTGCCGAACTTTGCCTTCCATCTTGTGAAATGAGACGGTCCATAAAAGACTATCTGCCCCTTTTCAGTTGGCTCTGCCTCGTACGCAAGCACCTCTTTTTCAAGGTCTGTCTTCCATTTGTCTATGTATCTCAATCCTACTTTAATTGGCATATCATATTCTCCTTTAAGTGTTTTTATGAATTATAGCACAATGTAGCTTACAAGTCAAGTACTATAAAAAAATAAGGTAGCTTTCTTTGTTGAAAGCTACCTTAAAAATTTTGCTATCAGTCCTCGTTTGTGCTCTCAAGGAAGATAACTATCTTTCTGTTGTTCTCAGAGCCGATGGAGTTTGTGGAAACGCCGTCGATGTTCTGTATCTCTGAGTGAATGATCCTTCTCTCATAGGGATTCATAGGCTCGAGCATAACGCTCTTCTTGTACTTCTGGACCTTAGCCGCCATTCTTCTCGCGAGAGCGCGGAGTGTTTCCTCACGCTTTGCGCGATAGCCCTCAACGTCAACTGTTATCTTGACGTATGCATCCTTCTTGCCGTCAACTCTCTTGTTAGCAGCAAGGTTTGCGAGGTACTGGAGAGAATCGAGCGTGTCGCCGTGGTGTCCTATGAGTATAGCCGCCGACTCACCGCTTACACAAATCCTCTTTTCACCGTTCTCACCGTCTGTCATTGTGACATTAGCGGCGATGTTCATATCCTCAAGGAGCTTTTCGATGAAAGCAAGCGCTCTCGCCTCGCCGCCGACCTCATAGGTAGCGGATATCTTTGCGTCCTGAGCGCCGATGCCGAAAAGTCCTTTCTTGGGCTCGTCGATAACGGTGTATTCTATTTTGTCAGCATCGGGTGCGCCGAGCTCCTTTACAGCGAGCGCGACTGCTTCCTCGATGGTTTTAGCAGTTGTGATAACTTCTTTTTTCACTGTTTATTCTCCGTCATTGTTTTTATTGTCGTTATTTTCCGAAGAGCTTTCCTCGGATGTTGACTTGTCCTTGGACTCTTTTTTCTTATCGTCCTTCTTAAGCTTTGCTCCGCCAAAGAGCTTTGGCATGCTTGCCTCTCTGAGAGCTGCCTCCTCGGCCTCCTGCGCCTCAAGCGCCTCACGGCGACGCTTGCCTGCCTCCGCGGTATCCGCAAAGTCCTCGTCGTCGATGTGGTGAAGCGAGCGCACGACTCTGCCTGACTTGCTCTTTCTCTCGGGACGAACGTTCATCTCCGCCTCAGCTGCCTTGTAGTCCTCCTCGGTGAATGTGGGGATAGGCATAGCTAGCTTGAGCAGATACTGCTTCAATACGCCGAGAATGCTCTTGAATATCCAGTAAACGCCCATTGCCGCGGGAAGAGTGAAGGAGATGAATACGCTGAAGAGCGGCATTGTTATATCCATCATCTTGTTTGAGCAGCCGGTAGCCTGATCGGTCGTCATGGGTTGATAGGTAAGCTTTCTTGTCATCTTCATGCTGAAGAAGTAGGAAAGGAAAGTGAGTATCGGAACGAGCAACAGCCAGCTCCAAAGGTCGTCTACAGGGCGCGCGCCGAGATCAAGAAATCCTCCGAAGATCTTGAGGTTAGGGAGCTTTTCAAACATATCGGCAGTAAAGCCCTCAACATTCGCGAAGTCGGCATACGACATATTCTTCATATCACTGAGAAGCTCAATGTTTCTGGAAATGTCGTAGTTGGTCTTTCCCGTTGCGGAAGAAACAATGTTCTTTATCTGCTCGATAGTAGCGTCCTCAAGACGGCAGATATAACGCAAGGGGTTCATAACGATGTTATAAAGCGCAAAGATGATAGGGAGCTGAATGAGCATAGGCAGACAACCGTCCATGGGGTTGTAGCCCTCTTTTTGATAAAGCTCTTGAACCTCTTGGTTCATCTTCTGCTTCGTAACGTTATCGTCACGTCCCGCGTACTTTTTGCGAATAGCCATTTCCTTGGGACGAAGCTTTGCTTGCTTGATAGAATTTTTTTGTTGTCTGATACCAAAGGGCAAAAGGAGAATCTCGATTATCAGCGCGAACAGCAGAAGGGCAAAGATATAGTTATTGCCAACTATCTGATTGCAAAACCTGATAACATAGCCCATCGGTATGTTAATGATATCCCAGATAGAACTCATTTGAATAATAGTTTCCGTGTGGGAAACACGGAAAATCCTCTCTTATTTATTTGCGGTATCGTCATTGCGGTGAGCCGCAAGCTCATTTTCCGCGCCCTTGCTATCGGGGGCGGCTTTCTTCATCGCCTTGTCCGTATCGTACTTCGGTATTCTTTTGTGCTTTCGCTCGGGAACAGGATCGTGTCCCCCCGCGCAAAACGGATTACAGCGCAAAATGCGCCAGACCGTAAGACCGAAGCCAACGAAAAAGCCACGTTTAATAAATGCATCAGCTGCATAGGCAGAGCACGTAGGAGTAAACCTACATGACGGATTCCTTTTCAGTGGCGATAAGAATTTTTGATAAAAGCGGATAAGCCAAACGCAAACATACTTCATAATTTTTTTTGTTCGCCCGCTTCCTCGCTCTCGTTCTGCCCTAACAGTCCGAGCTGTGAGAATGCGGATCTAAGTTCTGCCGCCACCTGCGTGCTCTTGGCATCAAGCAACGCATTTCGCGGACTTATGACAATAAGGTTGCCCGTATAAAGCTCGTCCTTGAGCGTATCGTACGCCGCTCTGATCACTCTCTTCGCGCGGTTACGCTTAACTGCGCCGCCAAGCTTCTTGGACACCGAAATGCCAAGACGGTTGACGTATCTCTTTTCGGGATGAGCGTTCATCAGCTTTTTTGCGGCAAGATCACGCAGAACGTATACGGCTACGTATTTTCCAACCTGCCTCTTTCCTTTTTGAAAAGCTTTGTTATACAGGTGGTGTTCTCTTATTGCGATGTTTTTCATAATAAATACCTATATACCAAAAACCCCGATGAGCATAACAATGTCATCGGCGGTTTTATGTTTCCTCGGTTTCCCGAAAAATTAATAGGTCAGTCTTTTTCTGCCTTTAGCGCGTCTTCTCTTGAGTACGTTTCTTCCGTCAGCGGTAGCCATTCTCTTTCTGAAGCCGTGCTCTTTCTTTCTCTGACGCTTTTTGGGTTGATAAGTTCTAAGCATTTTCTGCACCTCCTTAGTTTTGTTTGCATCCCGGATCTCGAGACATCCGGAATCGCTCCGGAAGCGTGTTGCTTTTCAGCCAAATTTACGCTTTTATACAATGACATCTTATATTAAACCATATTTTGCTTCATTTGTCAAGAGATTTTTTTATTTTTTCGATAAAATACAAAAAATCCACCGTCTGACTTGAAATAATATAGCAACTGTGATATAATTTATATATATTGTACGAAAGGGGGAGACCGAAATGGATATGATAAAGGACGATGTCCTCAGAAAACAGCTGAAAAAGGGAATAAGCGGCGCGTATATATTCTTCGGAGATGAGGACTATATGAAGGCGCATACGCTGAACGCTGTCAGAGAGTGTGTTTGCTCCGATCCGTCTTTCGCCCTCTTCAACGATATGAAGATAGACGTTATCGACTATTCCGCGTCAGCCCTTCTTGACGCGCTTATGCCGCTTCCTATGATGAGCGAGCAAAAGCTGGTGACGGTAAACGGACTGAATATCGACAGTCTGCGTCAAAAGGAGATAGACGAGCTTTGCGAGGCGCTTTCCTCACTTGAGGAATACGACTATAACGTCGTCATTATTTCTGTGCCCGCGGGTCAGTTCGATATCGGAAATTATCCAAAGAAGCCGTCGGCGACCTATAAAAAGCTTTGTGAGGTCGCAACGCCTGTGCGCTTTGATACGGTCACAGGAGCAAGACTTGTGTCGTGGGTGGGGAAGCACTTTTCGGCTCACGGAGTGAAGGCGTCTGACGACGTTTGCGCCTTCCTTATAGAGTATTCGGGAAGATCGATGTATACCTTGTCGAACGAGACCGAAAAGCTCAGCTTCTACGTTCTCTCTCACGGTAGAGACACGGTGAGCCGTGACGACGTGCTTAAGGTATCGATAGCGGAGCTGTCGGCAGACGCTTTCGCGCTTACGAACGCTATACTCGAAGGAAGAAGCGAATATGCTATGAAGGCGCTGGAGGTAATGAGATTCAGGCGTGTAGACCCTCTGCTGCTAAATGCCGAGATATCAAAGACGGTGTGCGACCTTATTGCTGTAAAGGCACTGCTTGACGAGGGAATGTCGGTCCTCGAGATATCGTCGGCGCTTAAAATGAATGAGTATAGGACCAAGCTGTATGCGCAGAGCGCGTCGGGTAAGTCTATGCAAAGACTAAAGGCGGCGGTCGAGCTGTGCGTGGAGACGGACGCTATGCTTAAATTCTCTCAACAGGGCTATCTCGCGCTTGACAGACTTGTTTGCGGACTTTAATGATAAATGTGAAAAGCTTGAGATAAACGACATAAAACACTTGATTTTGTCAAGGATTTGTGCTAAAATAATAAAGCGCGAAAAAATGACCGAAGGGAGGGAGCACCGTGGCTGAAAAAAAGGGCGGCATAAAAATAATCGCTCAAAACAAAAAGGCTTATCACGAGTATTTCGTGGAAGAAAAATACGAAGCGGGAATCGCTCTCTTTGGAACAGAGGTCAAGAGCATTCGCGCGGGCGCGGTCAATCTCAAGGACGCGTATTGCTCCTTTAAGAACGGGGAGCTTTACGTGCTCGGTATGCACGTAAGTCCGTACGAAAAGGGAAATATATTTAACCGTGAGCCGCTTCGCGAAAGAAAGCTGCTGATGCACCGCAAAGAGCTTAATAAGCTCTTTGGCGTTGTTGCGCAAAAGGGACTTACACTCGTGCCGTTGTCGCTTTATTTTTCGGGAAAGAACGTCAAGGTGGAGCTCGGACTTTGCCGAGGCAAGAAGCTTTACGACAAGAGAGACACGGCGGCGAAAAACGAAGCGTCGCGCGAGATTGACAGAAGAGTGAGAGAGCAGTCCAAATACGACTGATACCTCTTACCTTTTCACTATTACTTCTTACTTCAAATATGGGCCCGTAAAGGTTTCGACGGGGATTTTGAGGTATGATAAGCGGGTAGAGCCGGGCAATCTCTTAAAAGGCCCAAATTAAAAATAAACGCTAACAATAGAACTGTAGCAATGGCTGCCTAAGGGCAGTGCCGTGGCATAACGCCACCCGTTCCTCCGAGGAGTATCGCGGCCTCGGACTGAGCGTCAAGTAAGCGGTGAACGTGCATCGGTGTTTCGCCATTGAGCCGATCACGCAAAAAATGGCTACCCAACGGAGCGGCTTGTCCGCTGACTGCTCCCGCGGGGAAATCCAATCAACGGAATGCACCCGGAGAAGGTCATATCAAGAGGTTTTCGGACAGGGGTTCGACTCCCCTCGGGTCCACCAAAAAGAGGAGACACGCTTTTGCGTGTCTCTTCTTTTTGGTGGACCTTTAAAACGGGGAATTGAACGCAGTGAGTAAAACAACCTAAATGGTTGTTTTACGAGCGGTGACCGAAGATTTTTGCGAAACATAACCTTAGCTCAAATCGAATGTTTCGCAAAAATCAAGAACGACTCCCCTCGGGTCGACCAAAAAATCCGACAAGTTTTAGCTACGGGTGCTAAAGGACAGTAATAACCCAAAGCCTCATCAAGAGAACTCCTTGATGAGGCTTTGGGTTATACTTGACTTTCATATAAAATAGTGATACAATATATCCAAGAAAGGTGGTATATATATGAAGCGATTTATTTGCGTGTTACTTGTAATTACGTTCCTGACAGCTGCATCGGGATGCTCTGTACATACACCCATAGATGATATTACATACATTGAACTTGGAATCCCAACATCTTCTCGCTATACCAAAGGAGTACGTGCCAGATGTCCTTGGGATATGATCATATGGAATGAAAACTTGTATGTTGGTAGCGGCGATTATGATTCCAATGCAGGTCCCGTTGATATATGGTGTTACGATAAAAAAGAAAATGTTTGGAAAAATACCGGAACCGTTCTCGAAGAAGAAATAAGCAGATTTTGCATTGTTGGTGATACTCTGGTTACTCCCGGCATTGATCCAACTGAAGATTGGACATACGGAAACTATTATAAGTTTGACGGTGATACATGGATAAAAGTCCGAAGCATCTCCGGAGGTATGCATAATTTCGATATGGTTGAATACAATGGCAATATATTCTGCGGCTTGGGTGTTGCATCCGGTGAATATCCGATAGTTTGTTCTTCTGATAATGGAGAAACGTTTGCGCCGATTAAAATGTACAAGGACGGAGCTTTACTGGATACCTCTGGAAGTCAAAAGGTCCGAGTGTATGATCTATTTGTTTTTGACAATGCCTTGTATGCAACTTTTATGTACGGTGATACCGAAATAACGTACGATCTATATAGATATGAAAATGAAACATTCGTATATGATAATCAATGGTATCAAAAAATCCACCAAGTCAAATATACAAATAATATCATTAGTGAGAAAGCTGAATTTAATGGTAATATGTTTTTCACAACAGGTTATTTGTATGCTACCGCAGATATAACAAATTTCACCCACATTAATTTCCCA
>JAZSNX010000193.1:0-2773 GCA_045536665.1 Eubacteriales bacterium | reverse complement strand
TCGTCGTTCTCATAGATAGAGGGCCAGAGAAGGTCTGCGGGGATCTCAAGCCATTCGGTGAGGAACTCCCAAGACCACGGAATAGCCTCCTCCTTGAAGTAGTCTCCAAAGGAGAAGTTGCCGAGCATCTCAAAATACGTGCCGTGACGGGCGGTGTGACCTACTCTGTCAAGGTCGGGTGTACGGATACACTTCTGACAGGTGGTTACTCTGTTGCGGGGAGGGATCTCCTCACCCGTGAAGTACTTCTTCATAGGAGCCATACCCGAGTTTATGAGAAGCAAGGATTTGTCATTTATCGGAACGAGAGGGAAGGAGGGCAGACGAAGATGTCCCTTTGATTCGAAGAACGAAAGATACTTCTCTCTGAGTTCGTTAAGTGATGTCCATTTCATAATAAAGCGTTACCTTTCTTATTTTTCAAATTAACTACCATCTTAATATTATATCACCAAACTTTACGTATGTCAATGCTTCGAGAGTTAAATATTTAAAAGTTCTTGAAAGAGGGTCTGGGGGAAAACTTCTATTAAGAAGTTTTCCCCCAGCGCATCCCTTAGATATTTATTCCTCTCCGTCCGAAAGAGCAACGCCGATAACCGTCGCGAACTGAGAAAGCTCGGGAATGATGAATTTGATGCCAAAGTTTGCCTCAAGTCCCTCGAAAACGTCGGTAATAGCCTTGATCGCCGTGAGATTACCTGTTAGAACAACGTTCTTTATATTGTAGCTTCTTGCCGCGAATACGGCGAGCATAGCGATAGTTTCGGCAACCATATTGGCAATTCCGAGAGCTATGTCGTTCTTTGTGGCAATATCGGAAAGCTTGCCGAAGTTGGAAGCCGTTATATCAGCGTTTATCTGGAACGTATCGTCGCTCGAAAGGTCCTTTATGCGAAGGTCGACGTTATCGAGATTTCCCTCAGCGCAAAGCTGCTCTATATGCTCTACGGTGTCAACGCCTATCATATTTCTTGACAGCCCCAGCAGTGTGCCGCCGCCGACTCCCGTACCGCCAAGATATGTGGTCTCTGTCTTATCTCCTATCTTTTTTGCGTGGATAAGAGCCGTACCCGTTCCCATACTTACGACTATCGCCTCATCAAGTCCCGACAGATAGAGTCCGCCAAGACCGACGCTTGTGAACTCGGATACCTTTTGGCAGTCAAGAGAGTATATGGGCTTGTCTATAAATGACGAGCCAACGCCTGTCATAAGCACCTTGTCTATACACGATAGCTCAAGACCGTTTTGCATTGTGAATTTCCCGAAAGCTCCGTATACCGACGTGATAGCGTCGGTAGCGCGAACGAAAAGAGGCTCTATGAGCGTCTGCTTTCCGTCAATATTCTGCACGCCCACGATCTTGGTCGTGCTTCCGCCTATATCTATTCCTATTACAGTTTTCATAAATACCCCTTTCAACAATTGGATAATTATTTAAATTTAATTATACCACCTTATTGCAAAAAAATCAAGTGTATGTTATAATATTATAAGTTTAATAAGAACTTTGGAGGAAAAATGAAATTCACAAACCTAAATACGGACATAATAAAAGATAAAAAGCTTTACATTTTTGATATGGACGGCACGATATACCTCGGTGGGAATCCCTTTGATTTCGCTATAAGATATATCAAAAACCTCCGCGCGAGCGGCAGAAAGGTCTTGTTTTTTACAAACAACGCCTCTCACACAACGCCCTTTTATATGAAGAAGCTTTCGCGTCTTGGCTTTGAGCCACGTGAGGACGAGATAATGACGTCGGGCGACGTAACGCTTGAGTTCCTCAAGAGATACCGCGCCGGGAAGTCGGTCTATCTCGTAGCTACGGACGAGCTGTGCGAGGAATACAGAGAAAAGGGAATAAACCTGCTTCGCGGTGACGAGGAAAAGGCGGATATAGTTATCACCAGCTTTGACACCTCGCTTACCTACGAAAAGCTCGACAACGCCTGCCGCTTTATCCGCGGAGGCGCTGAGTATCTCTCGACTCACCCCGATATGAATTGCCCGACAGAGACGGGATTTATCCCCGACAGCGGAGCGATAGCCGCGTTCTGCACGGCGTCTACGGGTAAAGTGCCGACTTATTTCGGCAAGCCCTATAAGGAGACTATCGAGATGATAGGCGAGGCTACGGGCTTTAAGAATGACGAGATGTGCATCTTCGGCGACAGACTTTACACCGACATCGCTCTTGGTAAAAGGTTTGGCGTAACGGCGGTGCTCGTGCTTTCGGGCGAGACACAGCAGGCGGACGTTGACAACGCACAGGAAGCAGACAAGCCCGACTTCGTCTTTGATTCTCTTGATGACGTTGATAAATTAATGTTTGGTCGATAAGACGAAAAAAGAAAGGAAAACGTATGGCTTTTGATGCCGGAATGCTTGCGTGCACGCTATCCGAGATAAGACGGTGCGCGCTCGGCGCGAGAATAGAAAAGGTCTATCAGCCCGAGAGGGACGAGATAGTTCTGCAAATGAGAAGCTTTGAGGGCGGACGCAGGCTTTGTATAAACGCCGGCTCAAATAACCCTCGAATAGGCTTTACTAACGTTCAACGAGAAAATCCGCAAAATCCACCTATGCTCTGTATGCTTTTGCGAAAGTATCTGCAAGGAGCAAAGCTCACGGAGGTCTCACAGGCGGACTTTGACCGTGTGGCGTTTCTCGGCTTTGATACCAGAGATGAAATGGGCTTTGAATGTCGTCGGTACCTGATTGCCGAGCTGATGGGAAAGTACAGCAATCTGATCTTTGCCGATGG
>JAZSNX010000075.1:0-3193 GCA_045536665.1 Eubacteriales bacterium | reverse complement strand
ACGAAATCATAAATTAAACACACCGATAGATCCTGATTTGAGAGGTATTTGTGAGATTCTTCGGCTGCGCTTACGCTCCGCTCAGAATGACACAGATCGGAAGTGCGTCCAAAAAAGCGTTATGGTGTCGATAATGCTCGTTTAACGAGTCATCACTGAGCAACGGAGACTCGCTACGCCTCCTGCCGTCGCCTAAGGATCTCATCGAGAAAACAAAAAGGCAATATCAAACCCTTGAGGAATGATATTGCCTTTAATTGTTTTATTTGATTTTATCTCTGATCGAGCGGGATGAAGTCTTGCTTCTTTGCGATGCACTTATATGCGGGACGGATTATCTTGTTTGCCGTTTGCGCTTCCTCTATGCGGTGAGCGCACCAGCCCGCGACTCTTGCCAACGCGAACAGGGGAGTGTACATCTCAGGCGCTATGCCGAGCATACGGTAAACAAGTCCCGAATAAAGGTCGACGTTCGCGCACATTGGTCTATGCGTTCCCTTAAACTCGTTGAACAGATCGGGTGTGAGGCGCTCGATGGACTCAAGAAGCTTGAAGTCTTCGCCATATCCCTTTTCAATAGCCAGCTCGCGTGCGTATTTTTTGAGCATAGTGGCTCTTGGGTCGGACCTTGTGTAGACCGCGTGACCCATACCGTATATCTTGCCGTCGCCGATCTCCTTATGCAGAAGCATATTTATAACATGCTTGACCTCTTCGTCGTCGTTTACGTCCTTGACCATAGGTCTTATGGTATCGAACATCTGCTGTACCTTTATGTTTGCGCCGCCGTGCAGAGGACCCTTAAGCGAGCCGATAGCACCCGCGATAGCCGAATATGTATCAGTTCCAGACGAGGACAGCACTCGGCAGGTGAAGGTGGAGTTGTTTCCTCCGCCGTGCTCTGCCTGAATGACCATACAGATGTCAAGCAGTCTTGCCTCTTCCTCGGTAAATGTCTTGCTTGAACGGGAAATACGAAGGAAGTTCTCCGCTGTGCAAAGTCCGTCCTTGGGGGAGTGGAGATTGAGGCTCTTTCCGTGGAAGTTACTGCGGTAAACACGGTAGGAGTTTGCCGCGATAACGGGAAGCCTTGCTATTATCTCTATGCTCTGACGGAGCATATTCTCAACACTCGTGTCGTCGGGATTATCGTCGTACGCGTAAAGAGCGAGCACCGACATCGCCATCTTGTTCATTATAGAGGGCGAGGGCGCTTTCATTATTATGTTTTCCATAAAGCCCTGCGGGAGATGACGCTTTTCGGCGAGAAGCGCGCAGAAATCGTCAAG
Source organism: Eubacteriales bacterium (assembly GCA_045536665.1). GTDB lineage: Bacteria > Bacillota > Clostridia > Oscillospirales > CAG-272 > HGM12713. The sequence goes on along the minus strand of JAZSNX010000075.1, from coordinate 1,904 downwards.
CTCGGACTTTGTGGGAAGCTTACCGAAGAGCAGAAGATAAACGCACTCCTCAAAACCGAAGCGATCCTCGGCGCTGAAGCCGTCTATAAGAGAGACGATGTCGAGACCTCTATATTCGAGCTTGCCCTCGTCTGCTACCTTTTCTCCCTCGTAAACTACGTAGCCGTGAGCGTTACCTATGTTTGTAACGCCCGCCATAACGCCCGTTCCGTCCATCTCACGAAGTCCGCGCTTGACACGATAGCTCTCAAACGCCTCCGCGGGAATGGTGTTCACGCGCTTTGCTTCTTTAACGCAGCTTTCAAATATTTTATCAGTTTCCTTTTTTTCAAGTTCGGTCTTTATATCCATACCGATAACACCTCCTGTGTTTCAAACGGCAGCCGACCGCTCGGACGGCTTTAATTTTTTTGCATAATTTTTACAAGTAACATATATTGTAGCACATTTTTTTGAATTTTGCAAGAGCGAGAATGAAAAAATTCAAAAAAATCATAATATTTTTTAAAAAAGACAGCATTTTTCCTGATTTTAAGACAGATTATATCAAAAAGTTGCAGCGCAAGTCACGAAAATTTGCAATTTTGAAGGCGCTCGCAAATCATAATATGGTGTTTTTGGGTATATTCTATATATAGAGAAGCGAAAGGAGACAGTGATGACGGAACAGGCAGATATACGTACGGTAACAAAAAAAGAGATATTTACGACACCCGACGAAAAGGGACAACTCGTATGCTCGGTGTCGTTGCCAACGCTTGAGGGGCACGACAGGATAAACTCCTTCTATTGTCGCATAGCAGACGCTTGTGTCGACTATTGTGGGGGAGAGCTTTTCGAGCGCTACGCAAAGCAAAACGGAGAGGGAACGCCATGGGAGATAAAATACAGGTTAATAGTGAGCGCGGAGCGCTTTGATGAGAGCGCGACGGTGACGCTTGCTGTTACTCTTAGTGACAGCTTTTCCCGAAAAACACTGGCGAAGCATTACGAAACGCACCTGTGGTCACTCGAAATGGATAGAATGATACCCCCAAAAAAGAGCAAAAAAAGTAACAAAAGCGAGCAAAAGACATAATATTTCTATTGATTTTGCTCTGTTTTTATGATATAATAAGGTAGATAATTATGTTTAGGAGCAAAAACGATATGATAATCGCATTGGAAGACGCAAAATATAAGCTTATCGGAATGAGAGATGATATTGAGGATCTTGGCTCGGCGCTCCGTATTGACGAGCTTCGCAAGCTTGCTGAGGAGCTTGACGCGCAGACGCTTGACCCCGACTTCTGGTCTAATCAGGAAAATTCATCGAAGGTGCTTCAGAAGGTCAAGCAGACAAAGGATACCATAGAGAACTACGACGATCTCAAAAACCGCCTTGAGGACGCTATCACGCTTGCGGAGATGGCTATTGAGGAGAACGAGGAGGCTTACGTTGAGGAGATACAAAACGAGCTCGACGAGATAGCGAAGATCGCTGAAAACAAGAGAATAGAGATACTTCTCTCGGGTGAATACGATAAAAATAACGCCATCGTTTCCTTCCATCCGGGAGCGGGCGGAACAGAGGCGCAGGATTGGGCGCAGATGCTTTACCGTATGATAACGCGTTGGGCGGAGCGTCGAGGCTATAAGTATAAGCTTGTAGATTGGCTTGACGGCGACGCGGCGGGTATAAAGAGCGCGACTATTATGGTTGAGGGTCTTAACGCGTACGGATATCTCAAGGCTGAGAACGGAGTTCACAGACTTGTGCGTGTCTCTCCCTTTGACGCGGCAGGCAGACGCCAGACGTCATTTGCGTCTATTGAGGTAATGCCTGAGTTTGACAATATCGACAAGGTAGAGATAAGAGATGAGGATATAGAGGTAACGGCGCACCGTTCGAGCGGCGCGGGCGG
>JAZSNX010000224.1:0-3927 GCA_045536665.1 Eubacteriales bacterium | reverse complement strand
ATGGACGGCAGAGATATAGGAACTGTAATACTTCCGAATGCCGACGTTAAGGTGTTTTTGATGGTATTTGAGGAGTGCAGAGCGATGCGTCGCTATAAGGAGCTTATAGCTCGCGGACAGGACGTGCGCTACGAGGACGTGCTTGCCGAGATGAACCAGCGAGATAAGCAGGACAGCACAAGAGACGTAGCTCCCACGGCAGCCGCTGCTGACGCGGTGCTTGTAGATAACACGGATATGACCTTTGACGAGACGGTCGACGCTATCATCGCGCTTGCTAAGCCAAAGCAGGAAAAATAATTTGACGGCGGCTCGGGGGTCATAGGGCGCATCAAAACCACCAAAAGCCCCCGATCAGCCATCGATATTAAAATTAAAAGAAAGTGGGTATCCACATTGAGTAAAAAAAATAAGAAACAGGGAAGCGCGTTTTTCCGCGCTGTATATGCCTGCTTGTCGGGAGTTGTCGGTCTGATATTCAGAATAAAGGTGATAGATCCCGAAAATGAGCCGCTGGACGGCGGCTACGTCGTGTGCGCTAACCATATCTCGGCGACCGACCCGATAGTCATAAGCTATGCCTTCAAAAGAAATCAGCTTCATTTTATGGCTAAAAAGGAGCTGTTCAAGATACCTGTGCTTAAGAGCCTTATATCTATGCTCGGAGCTTTTCCCATAGACCGCGGCGGCAACGATGTGGGCGCTATAAAAAAGGCGGTCGGTATCGTTGAGGAGGGCAAGTGCCTCGGTGTGTTCCCTCAGGGACACAGATATCCGAGTGAAGACCCGAGAAAGACCGAGACCAAGAACGGAGCGGCTCTTATCGCTACACGGACTGAGGCGGATATCGTTCCTGTCTATATCTGGTGCAAGGGCAAGAAGCAGAGGATATTCAAGAGGACTTACGTAGTCATAGGTGAGAAGATCCCCTTTGAGGACTTTAAATACGATAAGGAAAACCAAGGTGAGTATACGAGGATAACAGACATCGTTTTCGATAAGGTGTGTTCGCTCGGAGAGCGCTTTGAGCAAAAGCTTCGCTCGGAGGGCAAGATAAAATGAACGTAGTCGTCGCGAGCAACGCGGGCTTTTGCTTTGGCGTCAAGCGAGCCGTTGACAGACTGACAGACGCACTTGAGCGTAAGACGGAGGGTGAGCGCATACTTACGCTTGGCACGCTCATTCATAACGATGTTTTCAACCGTGAGCTTGCCTCTCGGGGAGTAGAGGTCACGGATATGAGCGGGGCGAGAGAGCTTGCGAGAACGGCAAGCGAGAGCGCGCCCGTGAAGGTGTTCGTAAGAGCGCACGGGATACCGTGTGAGGACGAGCGAGAGCTTGCTCGCCTGTCTGCCGACAATCGGTATTTTGAATACATCGACTGCACCTGCCCCTATGTAAAAAAGATACATAAGATAGCGAGCGAGAACTCGGCAGAGGAAAATCGTTTCATACTGCTCGGTTCTGAGAAGCACCCCGAGGTAGTGGGCATAATGAGTTATTTCGACTACGAAAAGCACGTTGTAGCCAACGCCGATGAGCTTCTCGGGCTTGTCAACAGTCTTGAGCAAAAAAGCTTAGGGCAAAAAACACCAATTTTAGCCGCCCAAACGACACAAAATTTGTCGGAATGGAAAAAAAGTCAAGAAATTTTAAAAAAACTATATACAAACGCCTTAATTTTTGATACAATATGTAGTGTTACGGAATTAAGGCAGACCGAGGCGGCAGACCTTTCGAGAAAATGTGACGTTATGATAGTCATAGGCGGAAGGGAAAGCTCGAATACGGCGAAGCTGTATTCCATTTGCAAGGAAAATTGCCCCGATACTTTTTGGATAGAAAGTCCGGAGGAACTCAAGGGGTTCAATTTAATAACGTCAGCCCACACGATAGTGGGTATAGCCGCGGGAGCATCTACCCCGTCAGGCGTAATTCAGGAGGTATATAGAACCATGAGCGAAATGAAAGAAAATTTTGCGGAACTGTTGGATGCGACAGAAATCAAAACTTTAAATACAGGAGACACAGTAACCGGAACCGTAACGTCTGTTACCGATGCAGAGCTTTATCTGGACTTCGGCGCACAGGTAACGGGTCTTATCAAGGCTGAGCAGATCACCGACGATAGCTCCGTTAAGCTTACAGAGATGTACAAGCCCGGTGACGAGATAGAGGCTTTCGTTATCCGCGTCAGCGATATCGAGGGCTTTGCTGAGCTTTCCAAGAAGCGCGTTGATTCCGACAAGAACTGGCAGAAGATCGTTGACGCTTCCGAGCAGGGCGACGTTCTTACAGGTAAGGTAGTTGAGGTCGTTAAGGGCGGAGTTTCCGTTCTCGTAGACGCTAACAGAGTATTCGTTCCCGCTTCTCAGACGGGTGTACCGAGAGACGGTAACCTTGATGAGCTCAAGGGACAGGAGGTAAGCCTTAAGGTCATCGAGATCAAGGGCAAGAAGGCGATCGGCTCTATCAGAGTTGTCGCAAGAGAAGAGAGACGCGCACGCGAGGCTGCTTTCTGGGCGTCTATCGAGGAGGGCAAGGTATTCAAGGGAGCTGTTAAGAGCATGACCGCTTACGGCGCGTTCGTTGACCTCGGCGGTGTTGACGGTATGGTACATAAGACCGAGCTTTCTTGGAAGCCCATCGCAAATCCCGCGCAGGTGCTCACCATCGGTCAGGAGATCGAGGTGTTCGTTAAGAGCTTCGACGCTGAGAAGAAGAGAATTTCTCTCGGCTACAAGAAGAACGAGGACAATCCCTGGTACATATTCACAGGCAAGTACGCGGTAGGCGACGTTGCTTCCGTTAAGATAGTTAATATGATGCCCTTCGGCGCGTTTGCTCAGATCGTTGACGGAGTTGATGGACTTATCCACATCTCCCAGATCGCTCAGCAGAAGATCGGCAAGCCCGCAGACGTTCTTGAGCTTGGTCAGGTCGTTGACGCGAAGATCATCGCTATCGATGAGGAAAATCAGAAGGTCAGCCTTTCTATCCGCGCTCTCCTTGATGAGGCGCAGGCAGAGGCAGAGGCTATGCCTGAGGACGTAGCTGAAACAGCTGACGCTGAATAATTTAAATCAGAAAATGGGCTGTCCCCGAAAGGCGACAGCCCATTTTCAACAGTTGGAGGACTATATGGAGGAGCTTAAGTATAATAGCGACGGTACGGTCGTTATGAGTGAGGAGCTTAGAGCGAGACTGGACGGGATAAGAAAGCAGGCGAGAGATGCCGCGCTGGAGCTTCGCGAGATAGCGGGCTTGAAGGAGGGCGACGTGCTGGTGGTCGGCTGTTCAACGAGCGAGGTCAGCGGAAATGCCATCGGCAAGGCGTCGGTGAGACCTGTCGCGGAGGCTGTGCTTGAGGGGATATACCCCGTGCTTTGTGAAAAGGGAATATATATAGCCGCGCAGTGCTGTGAGCACCTTAATAGAGCGATCATCGTTGAGAGGGAGTATGCCGAAAAGCACGGACTTGATATAGTCTGCGTGCGCCCAGTGCCTAAGGCTGGCGGCTCGTTCGCGACCGTTACTTACGAAACGCTTACAAGCCCCGTCGCGCTTGAGCATATCAAGGCAGACGCGGGTATTGATATTGGCGGAACTCTCGTGGGTATGCACCTTAAGCACGTCGCTGTGCCCGTGCGCCTCTCGCTCTCTAAAATTGGCGACGCTAATATCATCTGCGCCCGTACCCGCCCGAAATTCATAGGCGGTCCAAGAGCGGTTTATGAATAAGACGCGAGGACACGAGGACGCGATTTTTTGAGGGAAACTTTCTTATAAGAAAGTTTCCCTCAAACTGCTTTCAAAGAATTTAAAAATAATAATTTTTGTATAGTCGTTAAATGCGGCTTTTTTGTTTAGATAAAGCCCTCTCCGTCGGCTTCGCCGCCACCTCTCCATATGGGCGAGGCTATAATA
>JAZSNX010000070.1:0-6215 GCA_045536665.1 Eubacteriales bacterium | reverse complement strand
GGTACGATTTCATAAAGCTATGGGCGTCTCTGGTCAGATTTATGGGATACAGAGGTCTTGTCGTGTTTATAGATGAGTGCGTAAACCTTTATAAGATAAATCACCGCGTAAGCCGTGAGAACAACTACGAAAAGATACTTTCGATGTTTAACGATACTCTTCAGGGAAGAGCGTCGGGACTTGGCATCGTCTTTGGAGGAACTCCGCAGTTCCTTGATGATACGAGACGAGGACTCTTTAGCTATGAGGCGTTGAGAAGCCGACTTTGCGATAGTAGATTTCACTCGGAGAAGTACAATAACTTTATAGGTCCTGTTATAAGACTCAAGAGACTTAGCGACGACGAGCTCTTTGCGCTTATATCGAGGATAACTAAGCTATATTCGCAGAATTACGGCTGTCCTGCGCTTGTTACAGAGGAGCAGATGGTACGTTTCCTTGAAATGTCTCTTGCGCGAGCGGGAGCAGACAGTATGGTAACTCCGCGAGAGATGCTCAGGGATTATATGACGGTACTCAATATACTCATACAAAATCCAGACGCTACCTTCGAGGAGGTGGTTGGAAGAGAGACTGTCGTCACAGAGGGAGACGTACCCGCGCCACAGTTGGGCGCGCCTAAAAAGGCAGGAGACTTTACCGCAAACGATATTGAATTTTAAGGAGAACGTATATGACGGACGCAGATAGGATATTTATGAAATTTCCTGATTTTATCAGGGAATACATATATTCTCATTCGTGGGATAGCTTACGTGACGTTCAGCTGTTCGCGGCGGAATGTATTTTTAATACCGATAATAATCTTTTGCTTACGTCATCTACGGCAAGCGGTAAGACAGAAGCGGCTTTCTTTCCCATACTTACCGATATATACAACGAGCCGCCCGAAAGCGTTGGAGTGCTGTATATAGCGCCGCTAAAAAGTCTTATAAACGACCAGTTCTTTAGAATAGATGAGCTTCTTGATGAAAGTGGGATAAAGGTGACGCATTGGCACGGTGACGTTGCGGCGGCGCAAAAAAAGAAGCTTCTTGAGCAGCCCGAGGGAATATTGCAGATAACGCCCGAGTCGCTTGAGGCGATGCTGATAAATCGCTCAAACGACATTCCTCGTTTATTCTCACAGTTGAAATATGTAGTTATCGACGAGATACACACGCTTATGGGAAGTGACAGAGGAAATCAGATAATCTGTCAGCTTGCCCGTATTGAGCGAAGCATTGGCAGAAGCCCGAGGCGTATAGGTCTTTCGGCTACAATTGGCAACCCACGTCTTGCGGCAGAGTGGCTGAGCGCAGGTACGCACAGAGATACCGATATATCCAGTCAGCCCACGGACAAGATACGCTGGCGTCTCGGTATGGAGCATTTTTATATACAGAATCCCGAATTTGACCAGACTAAGAGCAAAAATGCCGACAAGGAAAAAGCGGAGCTTGACGCAGGCTATGAGTATATCTACGATTGTGTCGGCAATACCAAATCCTTGGTGTTTTCAAATTCACGTGAGGAGACCGAATACGTATGCGCGACTCTCAGGCAGATAGCGAGGAAAAGGGGAGAGAAGGACGTATTTCTCATTCATCACGGCAATCTGTCAGCCGCTCTTCGTGAGGAAGCGGAGATGAAGATGCGCGATGAGGATATAATGGCGGTGACATGCGCTACGGTGACTATGGAGCTTGGTATCGACATAGGAAGACTTGAGCGCATAATTCAGGTCGACGCGCCAAATTCGGTGTCGGCGTTTTTACAAAGACTCGGACGCTCTGGAAGGCGAGGACAGCCACCCGAGATGATGATGGTATTCAGAGAGGAGGAGCCGCTTCCAAACGCTCCGCTTCCGGGACTTATTCCGTGGGGACTTGTGAGAGCTATCGCCATAGTTCAGCTGTATATTGAGGAAAGATTTATTGAGCCGCCGTCGTGGAAAAAACAGCCGTACAGCCTTTTGTTCCATCAAACGCTGAGCACGCTTGCGGCGATGGGTGAGCTGACCGCGGCAAAGCTTGCGGAGATAGTGCTTTCGTTACCACCATTTGCGCACGTATCCAAGGAAAGCTATAAGCAGTTGCTCGTCTCTATGCTAAACCACGATTTTTTGGAAATGACCGAGGAAAAGGGACTTATTGTAGGACTTGCCGCGGAAAGACTTCTTAACAGCTACAAGTTTTACGCGGTGTTCAACGATAGCGAGGACTTTACCGTAAGGTGTGAGTCCGAGGAGATAGGCACGATAACCACCCCGCCGCCGATAGGAGACCGCTTTGCGCTTGCCGGTAGAGTTTGGGAGGTGCTTGAGACAGACGTTGCCCGCCGTCTTGTGTATGTAAAGAGCGTTGAGGGCAAGATGGAGATATCGTGGCCGGGTGAGTTTGGCGAGGTTCATACAAGGATACTTGAGCGTATGCGGAAAGTTCTTACCGAGGATACTGTTTATACGTATCTTAAGGAAAACGCCGCGCAGAGGCTGAAAGTCGCAAGGGAAGTAGTGAGACGCACGGGTATGGGAGAGAAAAATCTCATTCATCTTGGCGGATATACCTATTGCTTATTCCCGTGGCTCGGCACACGCTCGTTCAGAACAATGAGAAAGATGATAAGCGCGATAGCGCCGACACTCGGAATATCGGGAATAGACTTTGAGGGCTGCTACTATATGACCTTCAGAATGGAAAAATCCGATGAAGAGGGTTTTATAAGAGCTCTTAAGGCGTACTTTGGAAACAACGTACCTAAGCCTTTATCCCTTGTAAGTCCTAAGGAATTACCGTCCTTTGAGAAATACGACGAGTATATACCCGGAGACCTTTTGCGCCTCGCGTATGCCGCGGATAGGCTGAATACCGAGGAAGCGTGCGCGAGATTGAGAGAATTTAAGTGATATTTTTGTAAATGATATAAAAATACTATTGACAAAATCGAATAAATGGAGTACTATATCGTATGGTGCTGAATAATAACGGTTTGGAGGTGTGGATATGCTGCTTTGCGTAGAGATCGGCAATTTGAAGATCAATTTCGGTTTGTTTGAAAATGACGGCGATACGGCTCTGATAAAAAGCTTTACGATCGCGACAGATATTCAAAAGACCTCTGATGAATATGCCGTTTCAATAAACGCTATTCTTGCGTATCACGGTATTGACCGTTATCGGATAGACGCTGCGGCGATCGCGTCTGTCGTTCCTTCGCTTACCGATACGCTCGTTCTTTCTATCAAGCAGCTATCGGGAGCGCAGGTGTTGGTGGTTGGACGGGGAACTAAAACAGGTTTTCCGATAAAGATTGATAATCCCGCCGATCTTGGCGCGGATCTTGTCGCCAACGCCGCGGCGGTTATCGACATCAAGGTTGAAGAAAAAACTAAAAAAGCGCCCTGTATCATTATAGATATGGGAGCGGCAACGACGATTTTTGCCATTAACGCAAACGGAGAATATATAGGAGGAAGCATTATTGCGGGCGTGGGGATTTCTCTTGACGCGCTGCACGGCAGAATGGCTTTGCTTCCTACCGTGACTCCCATTGCTCCCACAAGAGCGATAGGCAAAAGCTCTCAGGAATCCGTTCGCTCGGGCGTTATACTTGGAAACGCTATAATGCTTGACGGATTTATCACTAAATTTGCATCTGAGATGAACAGCGATGATAATATTGAGGTGTTCATCACAGGCGAATATGCCGAAACTGTTATTCCTGTCTGTACTCACAAAATGCGATATTTTCCCGAGCTGACGCTGAAGGGACTGTATTGCCTGTACAAGAACAATATCAAGAATCAATAATAACGGCTTGCGCCGATTATTATAAATTTTATCGCGCTGTACCGACGGAGTCGGACGGTAGCCACGGGTGAAAGTCCCGAAGGAGAAATTTAAATGATTACTCAGCTTTTGAAAGACAGTACGTTTGGCTGTACTTTAAATTAAGGAGGGTAAGAAAATGTCAGAACTTAAGAATTTTAAGTCATCTTCCGGCCGTAGCTCTTCTCAGAGAATACTGAGAATGGTTGAAATGGCGATGCTTTTAGCGGTCGTCGTCGTGCTTCAGCTTCTCGGCGGAGCTATCAAGATCCCGTTTTTGCCATTTTCGTTTTCACTTGTGCTTGTCCCCATCGTTATCGGTTCAATAGTTCTTGGCTATTACCACGGAGCTATATTGGGCGCGGCGTTTGGTGTCGTAGTTGTCATTCAGTGTATTACGGGTGTTGACGCGGGTGGATTTATACTTTGGGGCATCAACCCCGTGCTGACAGCTCTTATATGCATAGTCAAGGGAGCGGCGGCAGGCTTTGTTCCGGGCTTGATTTATAAAGCAATAGCTAAGAACAGCAACGAAAATAACGCGAGATCGATAATAGCGGCTGTTATAGCGGCAGCATCTGCTCCCATTGTAAATACGGGACTCTTTCTTATTGGTCTTTCGGCCTTCTTCTACGACACGCTCGTCGCGTGGGCAGGTGGCACACAGGTGCTCGTTTACGTATTTACAGGACTTGTCGGTATCAACTTTATAATTGAGTTGATAATCAATATCGTTCTTGCTCCCGTGGTATCAGCGGTAGTAAAGATACTTAATAAACAAAAATAGTCATCGCACAGTAAATGTCGACTAAAAATTACTAATACCGCAGGTGCTAAAAAAGTGTCTGCGGTATCGGTGTGTAAAATAGCATACGTGAAAATGTATATTATTCAAAAGCAGTTTCACTAAAATGCAAGAAAAACAAGGGATTTTAATAAAAATATATGCATAAATGATGAATAATATGCATACTTGTGCATAATGCTCATTCTGAGGGGAAAATCTTGTCAAAATATCGTTGTTCGGCGTATTGACATATCCTTTTAGATGGTGTATAATATACGGGAAAGAACGCAAAGTATAGATTTTATGCGTAAAAATGAATAAATTTGCCGTGCGCGGCGTGGAGGAAAATATGGATAAGAGTAACATCAAAAAGGTAGTTTTGGCATATTCGGGAGGACTTGATACGTCTATCATCATTCCGTGGCTTAAGGAGAACTACAATAACTGCGAGGTTATCGCTGTCAGTGGAAACGTTGGACAGAGTGATGAGCTTGAGGGCCTTGAGGAAAAGGCTATCAAGACAGGCGCTTCTAAAATATACATTGAGGATCTTACCGAGGAATTCGTTAACGATTACGTAATTCCCACTATGATGGCAGGAGCTAAATACGAGGAATATCTTCTTGGTACATCGTTTGCACGTCCTGTTATCGCAAAGCGTATCGTTGAGATAGCAAAGGCGGAAGGCGCAGACGCTATATGCCACGGCTGTACCGGTAAGGGTAACGACCAGGTTCGTTTCGAGCTCACCATAAAGGCATTCGCGCCGGATATGCCCATTATCGCTCCTTGGCGTGAGTGGAGCATCAAGTCTCGTGAGGAAGAGATAGAGTATGCCGAGGCACACAACGTACCTCTTAAGATAAACCGTGAGACCAACTATTCCAAGGATAAGAATCTTTGGCATCTTAGCCATGAGGGACTTGATCTTGAGGACGCGGGCAACGAGCCTCTTTACGAGAAGGAAGGCTTCCTTGAGATGGGCGTTTCTCCCATTCAAGCGCCCGACGCTCCTACATACATTACCATTGATTTTGAGCAGGGTCGCCCCGTAGCGTATAACGGCGAGAAGATGAGCGCGAAGGAGATCATACTCAACCTTAACAAGATTGGCGGTGAGAACGGTATCGGACTTCTTGATATAGTTGAGAACCGTCTCGTCGGTATGAAGTGTCGCGGAGTTTATGAGACTCCAGGAGGAGAGATACTTTACGCCGCTCATAACTACCTTGAGACACTTTGTCTCGATAAATACACCGCTCATAAGAAGGCGGAGCTTGCTATTACCTTTGCTGATCTCGTATACAACGGTCAGTGGTTCACACCTCTTCGCGAGGCTCTTTCGGCATTCGTTGATAAGACTCAGGAGAACGTAACGGGTAAGGTAAGGCTCAAGCTCTACAAGGGCAATATCATCAAGGCGGGCGCTTGGAGTGACTATTCTCTCTACTCAGAGGAGATCGCTACCTTCGGTGAGGATAACGTTTACGATCAGGCTGATTCCGCTGGATTTATCAACCTCTTTGGTCTGCCGATAAAGGTTCAGGCTCAGGTAAACGCAAAGAACAATAAGAATAACTAAGGAGCACACGATTGCCTGGCATCTCAATTTTGGGGTG
>JAZSNX010000167.1:0-6248 GCA_045536665.1 Eubacteriales bacterium | reverse complement strand
CCTTCTCGCCAAGTCTTCCCTTAGGAAGCGCTATATTTATCATTTGCTTCATAGCTCGACACCTCCCGACGTGACCTTTACAAGGCGACGGTATCTAATGCTTTTATCGTCCGTCGCAGACACCTTGACCGTCTTTCCGTTATCGTTAAAGTGTCTTACCGTATCAATAACCGTGCTTACGTCCGCATCATCGTCGTACACCAACAATACGTCGGTATCATACTGTGCCTCATCGTCGCCAAAGCGCTCAAGTCTGTCAAGATAAACGGCGAATCCAATAGCACCCATTTGCTTTCCCATTCGCGCGAGAAGCTTATCATAGCGTCCTCCCGAAAGAATACTGTCGGGTATTGAATTGATAAAGCCTTTAAAGATAACTCCGTCGTAATAATTAAAGTCGTTTACGACAGAAAAATCGAAATGCAATTTTGCGTCAAGTCCGTAAACCGCCATTATCTCGGATATGCTCTTAAGCTCCTCAAAGGCAAGTCTCATCTTTTCGTTAAGTACGCACTTCTCTATTGCCGGTATTGCCTTGGAAAGCGGCAAATAAAGGTCAGTAAGACGGCAGAGCTTTTCAATATCCGACTTGCAAACACGAAGCTCATTACAAAGCTTCTCTATTCCGCTTACGTTCTTGCTTCTTACAAGCTCAAGCACCTCCGCTCTGCTCGCTGTGTCTATATCGGTATTATCAAGCAGACCCTCGATAAGTCCCATATGCGATATATCAAGCACGTAGTCCTCGCTTATACTCTCAAGACTGCGCATAGCGAGCATAACCACCTCGCTCTCCGCAAGCATATCTATATATCCGACGCATTCCAGTCCTGTCTGCATTATTTCCTTAAAGCCATGGCTTACTGCAGACGTCCTGTAAACGTTCTCGTTGTAGTAAAGCTTTTGTGTAGTCTTATCCTGAGCCTTGATATTTTTGATTATCGAAAGCGTAACGTCAGGCTTGAGCGCCATCAGCTTTCCGTTTGTATCGGTAAACGTCAGCACGTTCTCGCTTATGAGAAAGCTCTTATTGTGAGCATACAGGTCATATTCCTCAAATCTGCTGACCTTGAACTGAGAATACCCATATTTTCTATAAAGCTCTCTGAGGCTGTATATTGCCCTTTCCTCGCTTCTTAAAACATCTCCCGAAAAGGTCATCAATTCTTGTCTCCTATTTCCTTAAGTATCTTCGCGTATCCGCCGCTTCCGTACTGATAGCTTCTGTTGACTCGACTTATCGTAGCGGTGCTCGCGCCTGTCTCCTCAACTATCTTATTGTAAACTACCTCCTCGGATAGCAGCTTTGCTACCAACAATCTCTGAGCTATATCAAGGAGCTCCTTGCGTGTCATAAGGTCCTCAAGAAGAGCCTCGCAATCGCTCTCGTTATCAACAGCGACTATTGCCTTTATAAGCAGCTTATAGCCTTTATTTCCTTTGTGATCCATGTAAAACACCTCCGAAACTTTAATACTTTAATATGATAACACAATAAATTGCGTTTGTCAATGGTTTTCACAAAAAAACATAAGTATTTTCAAGCAAAAATCACAAAAAAGGCTGCTTGTTCAAGCGAAAGACATCGCCGAATCTGGCAGCCTTATTTTTTAAAGTAGCATTTGATTATTTGCGGACAAATGAAATACAAGTCCAAGACTCTCTGCCGCCTTACGACAAAGTATCATTCTATTGAGGAATATCTCAAAATACTCCATTACCGAGCTATATCTGGTATCTATCTCAAGATCAAGCGTTATCGTCTTGCTCTCGCTATTGATCTTAAGCTCTGAGGCGACCACGGAAAAGTTGACTCTATCGTGAATATCAAAGGTAGAGACATCGTGATTTCTCACTCTGCTTCTGCGCACGTCGGATTTATCCGCAAGTATGAGCGCTGCGGCAATGTGATTGACAGGCACTCCTGTTCCCTCATCGTGATTTCCGATAGCAGTGACCACAGTTGCAATATCCTCGGGTGGCATACCCATATTATCGAGTATTCGGAACGCCATTATCGCACCGCTTTGAGAATGCTCAACGCGATTCACAAGGTTTCCTATATCGTGCATAAACGCCGCTATCTTGGCAAGCTCAACATCATGCTCGGAGTATTCAAGTGTGGTCAGTATATATTCCACAGTTGTCGCCACCTTACCAACGTGAGCAAAGCTATGCTCCGTATATCCAAGTGTAAGCAAGGAAGCGTCAGCTCTCTTTATATATTCGCATATTGCTCTGTCATTCTTTATCTTATCGTATGTCAGCATTCATTTTCCCCATATTTATTCTCGATATTATTTTGCTCAATCTTTTTTGTGTCATTCAAAAGAGCTTCTATCTCCTCAGGTCTTATCCTTACAAGCAAGCAGATAACGTAGACCGCAACCGCGACAGCAACTACCGCAGTAAGTATCACCGTAGGTGTATCCCATATTTCTCCACCTCCGCACTCAGGCACTACGCCACCCGCAAAATTATATACGGCGTGAAGTATAACACAATACCATATGTTTTTAGTTTTTATCAAAATGATAGAACACATTCCTCCGATAAGAAATGAATATCCCACCTGCAATATCACCGAACTAAAACCTGCTCCCGCAAACAAATTAAGCAGATGAACGATTCCAAAAATAGCTGATGATATGACTATAGACCAAAAAACGTCAATAGACCGCTTTCCCTTTCTTTGAAGCACCGCCATAAAGACACAGCCTCTGAACGCCATCTCCTCAAATAGACCAACGCAAAGACAAACGAGCGCGTAAAGCAGGACTGACGCCGTCGAGCCGTTAATATACGCTCTGTCGCCAAAAAAGGTTATAAAAGGAAAATTATTTATCGCTATAAGCATACACGGCAAAACACAAAGCGTTGCTTTAAGCTCGGGTTTTGAAAACAGTATTCTCTTAGCGCGTGACATAAGCACGAGCAAAACGCAAGCAAACGCGCCAAGCGCGCGAGTAGCTATCAGATAAAGGGATTCGCCATACTCGCTGTGCGCGATTATATTTTCACGGAGCACCTCAAACGCAAGCATTGCCAAAAGAGCTACACTTAAAAGAGCGAAAAAAACATTTCGCTTTACGCTCTTTCTCATTTTTGCTCCTCCGCCGCATCGACAGCCTTAAGTCTCTTCACAAGCTTTCTTTGCGCAAAAAACAGGGCAACAGCTCCAATGATCATAACGATAGCCGTGAGCTGTGAGGGCGAAAGGAAGCTTATAAACGTATATCCCCTATAATCATCTCTCGCATATTCGATAAGGAAACGCCATACGCCGTAAACGCCCATGTAAAGAGGGAGATTATATGTCCTTTTATGCGTGACGCGGAAAACGATGATAGCAAACAGCGCGAAAAGGAAGAGAGCCTCATAAAGCTGTATCGGCACTACCCTGTCACCAACGGCAGGCATATATATACCGTACCAAGCGTCGGTATGCGCTCCGTGGCAGCAGCCCGCCATAAGACAGCCTATACGTCCCAAGCCGTGAGCTATGGCAATGCACGCCGCTCCTACGTCTGTAACGCCAAAGAAGCCCGTTATATGAATGCCGCCCTTACCGAACATACGGCGACCAAGTATAAAATAGACGAGCAAAAAGAATGCTGCTCCTCCTATAAGTCCTCCGTAGAACGTAGCGCCCGTTTGATTGTTTATAACAAACCTTCCGTACTTCGGAATATTGTATACGCCCTGAAAAAGCACTGCCGAAAAATAGCCTACCACGATAGAGGCAACGGCATTGAATATACAAAAATTCTGAAGCCTTGCCTTATAAGCCATTTTATCAAATATCAATCTTGCCACAACTATCGCGCTGACCGCCGCCAGACACAAGAAGACAAGATAAAGATCTATCCCGGGTAATATCTCTTGAGGAAACATACGCATCTCCTTTCTTTTTCCTTATAACAATTATACCGCAAAACGACAAGATTGTCAATTCTGCGGTATAATTTTAACACTATATTCTTTTATAGTACAGTTTTACTTAACATATACAAAATCATTCTGCCTTTGTCTCACAGTAAATGCATCTGTATATTTTGTTGGTCTCGTCCGTAAGTCTGAATACATGAGGAAGCTCCTGCTCTGTACTTGTTATACAACGGGGATTCTTGCAGAATATAACGTTGGTAAGCTCTGTGGGGAGAGAAACTCTCTTTTTCTCAACAAGCTTGCCATCCTTGATAATATCTACCGTAACGTGGGGATCAACATATCCAAGTGCGGTCATATTAAGCTTGATGTCCGCATCTATCTTGATAATATCCTTTTTACCCATCTTATTGCTGTGGACGTTTTTTATGATAGCGATAGAGCAATCAAGCTTATCAAGCCCCAGCACGCTGTAAAGCTCCATGCCTCTTCCAGCGGTTATATGGTCAATAACAATTCCGTCTTTGATAGAATCTATATGCATTACATTACCTCCAAAGCCTTAAGAATGAGGCTCATTCTCATTATCTTGCCATAATATACCTGCTTAAAGTAGCACGCTCTGGGATCGTTGTTGATAGTGATTGTGATCTCATTTACTCTGGGCAGTGGGTGAAGGATCGAAAGATCGCTCTTTGCGTTCTTGAGCTTTTCGGGAGTGAGTATGTAGCTATCCTTAAGACGCAGATAATCCTCCTCGTTGAAAAATCTTTCCTTCTGAACTCTGGTCATATAGAGGATATCAAGCTCGGGCATTACTGACTCAAGGTCTGTTGTCTGAACGTATTCGATATTGTTCTTCTTGATAACATCTCTTTTGACGTAACTCGGCACTTTGAGCTCTACGGGAGACACGAGAACGAACTTTATGTTTTGATAACGCGACATTGCCGCGATAAGCGAATGTACAGTTCTTCCAAACTTGAGGTCTCCGCAAAAGCCCACTGTCATATTGTCAAGTCTTCCCTTCTCACAATGTATAGTAAGAAGGTCCGCAAGTGTCTGCGTGGGATGGTTATGACCGCCGTCACCCGCATTTATTACAGGTATGGAAGCGTTCATTGAAGCAACCAGCGGCGCGCCCTCCTTGGGATGACGCATAGCGATTATATCGGCGTAGCAGGATACGGTCTTTGCGGTATCCGCGACACTCTCTCCCTTAGCAGCCGAGGAAGAGCCGGCGCTGGAAACAGACAAAACGTTTCCGCCAAGCTCATACATAGCCGCCTCAAAGGAAAGTCTTGTTCTTGTTGAAGGCTCAAAGAAAAGCGTTGCAAGCTTCTTACCTTGACAAGACTGCGAATATTTAGCGGGGTTTGCTATAATGTCCTTCGCTATGGATATAAGCTCCTCTATCTCAGTAGTCGAAAGATCATGAATATCTATAAGATGTTTCATATCATTCCCCCAAATCTTTTATGCCTTTGCGCCGTTTATCGCAAGATAGTTTTTGATGCGCTCAACGTTCTCTGCGTTCTTGCTGTCCTCTTCGAGGTATTCAATTATGTCGTAAACGTCAACAACGGAATATACGGGGAATCCGAACTCATCCTCAACCTCTGCCATAGCAGACTTATCGGTCTTTCCCTTTTCCTTTCTGTCTACCATAACAAAAGTAGCCGCTACCTTTACATCCTCAAGTGAGGAAAGGATAGCCATACTCTCACGAATAGCCGTACCCGCTGTGATAACGTCCTCAACGATAACGACCTCCTCGCCTGCCTTCGGTACGTATCCTACGAATACGCCTCCCTCGCCGTGGTCCTTTGCCTCCTTACGGTTGAAGAAGAAAGGAACGTCAAGCCCTTCCTTGGAAAGCGCGACAGCGGAAGCGACCGCAATTGAAATCCCCTTATACGCAGGTCCGTAAAGAACAGTGCGCTTTTTACCTACCTTCTCAAAGTAAGCCTTTGCGTAGAACTCGCCGAGCTTTGCGATCTGATCGCCCGTCTTGATGTCACCGGCGTTTATGAAGTAAGGTATCTTTCTTCCGCTCTTTGCGGTGAAATCACCGAACTTAAGAACACCAGCACCTTCCAAAAACTTTATAAATTCTCTTTTGTAGCTTTCCATTTTTATATCTCCTTTATTTATCAGTCAATAAATTCCTCAACGCAACGGTTGTATGCGGTAACGGGATCGGCAGCTGCAGTAATAGGACGGCCGACAACGATATAGTCAGAGCCGATCTTCTTAGCCTCTGCGGGTGTCATAACTCTCTTCTGGTCGCCAATATCGCCGTCCGCGAAGCGAACTCCGGGAGTAACGGTAATGAACTCCTTTCCGCACTTGTCGTGTAC
>JAZSNX010000235.1:0-5171 GCA_045536665.1 Eubacteriales bacterium | reverse complement strand
GCCCCCACGGCGGGTCTGCATTTCACTCCCGAGCTTCTTGAGCGTATCAAGCAAAAGGGCGTAGCGATAGCTCCCGTTATGCTGCACGTCGGACTTGGAACTTTCCGTCCCGTAAAGGCGGACAGGATAGAGGATCACGTTATGCATACCGAGTTTTTTAGCGTGTCAGAGGAAAGCGCGAGGATGATCAACGAGCGCAAGAGCAGGGGGGGCAGGCTGATATGCGTGGGAACTACCTCTTGCCGCACCATAGAGAGCGTAGCGCGTGAGGACGGCACTATCCCCGCTATGTCGGGAGACACGGGTATCTTTATTTATCCGGGCTATAAATTCAAGGCGGTGGACGCGCTTATAACTAACTTCCACCTGCCCGAGAGTACGCTTCTTATGCTTGTTTCCGCATTCTACGATAAGACGCACGTAATGAATGCGTATAAAACAGCCGTTGAAGAGAAATATAGATTTTTCTCATTTGGCGACGCGATGTTGATAGAATAAAAGAAATCCGACACGGTAGGGGCGAACTGCGTTCGCCCCTACGAATAAGATCGGATCTTATATCCCATACACATTGGCGACGCGATGTTGATAGTATAAAAAACGTTGTAGGGGTCATTCACGAATGACCCGCGGGCGATTCGTGAATCGCCCCTACAAATGTCTTATATCCCATACATTATGGAGACGCTATGCTTATCCAATAAAAACAAGAGACCGAACACATTGTGTTCGGTCTCTTATTCTTTTTATATAAGCAGATCGTTTATGTTTATGCTGTCCTCCGCAATACCCTCATTGGTAGCGTTGAGACTTAATGACATTATATCCTCTGTTGAGAAAGTAACGATCTCCGCCAGAGGCGTTTGATAAGTTTTATTGTTCATTTTTTTCTTGCCTCCTTACTTAACGGTTATCGTTCTGTCTGCCTTGTCGCTGCTTGCGTTGATGACAGTTGCGCCAATGGTGTTTACAAGGTGAGTGTTGACCTCACATCCCATTCTTTCTGTAACCTTTTCACTTGAAGAAGGCCAGAGAGCAATTTCGGGATTGATAAGCGAGTAAAATTCCTTTGTCGAGTTATTACGTCTAATATACAAATTTCTGGCTGCGTCAATAGCGAGTCCGTGGTGAGATACCTGCATATACTTCGACTCAATATAGCTTCCGTAGCGTACACTTATCTCGTTGCAAGCGTCGGATGTTGTATCTCCGAGAACCATAAAGTTGTTGTTAACGCCGTCTCCCGCGACAAGGTCCATCATAAATACCATCGTAGTTACGTTTCCGTTACCCTTTTTAGCTGTTGTATCATCGGCATCACTTTCGTTAATGATAACCTTGGGAAGGAAGTCGGACATAGTATAAAGTATCTCGATAGTAGTCTTGGAGAAGGTGAATTTCTGACCTGTAAGCGCTTTATATACGGGGACGTTAGGATATTTCGAACTGAGCGCGGCATAAACATTGGATGTCTTAAACTCTGCAAATTCTGTCTGATCCGCGGTCTCACAGGGATTGAACATAACGCTCTCAAGCTTTATAGTAGAATTGTTATAGTATTTATTAGCAAACTGGACAAACGTATCAGTGTGGTCACCGTGTCCGTGTGTAATTATCCAAGATGCAATAACAATATTATTGGGGTCGGGAGCATTTGCCTTGAGGAAGTTGTAGATCTCTGTTACGTTATCCAAGTAGCTTGAGCTAGCGTTACCGCCGTCGATTATTATAAATCTACCGTCGTGCAAACGGATTATAAAGCCCATACCTCCGTCAAGCTTTTCGGAATCAAGAGCGGTCATTTGGTAGAGAAGTACGTTGTCATAAAGGCTGTTGTTTCCGCTTGTGCTTTCAAAAACAGGCTTAGCGGTATTATTGGGGGAGTAGATTATTCTCATTTCCTGAGAATGTCCTGTCCAATAAGCGTGTGCGATGGTTTTTGTCGTGCTGTTGTAGTAGGTCTTGAAAACGTTGTTTCCGTCGGGAGCGTTTCTCTGTATTTGAGTAAAGCCCTGTGCCTTGACCTCGTCACATGCGGCAATATATCCGTTCTTTGTGACGCCACGGTAGAACTCCATCGTATAGCCGTCACCGACGTCGTATGTTCCAACGTAGTGAGTTCCCGCAATTCCCTTGATGAAATCGGTATTCTCATCGGAGTAAACCGTAAAGTCTACGGTATATTTGTCATCTTTGAAGCCTTCGATAACGTATGTTATGAAGTAGTAGCCGTCGGGTGCTGTGATGATTTCGTTGCCCGAAACTATCGCGTTGTAAGCCTTGGTTACCTCGACCTTAGAGGTGGAGGTCTTAGTGCCGTTTGAAACGGTTATCTCAAAGCCTGTGGGCTTGTAGGTATCGCTTATAGCCGCAACCAGACGGAGATCATAAGTTCCGTCGCTGTTACGGGTTGTCTTTTCCTGAGTTCCGACTGTAACAACGTCGCCAAGAGAGGTAAATACGTTGTTAGCGAGCTTGCCCTGAGCCGCAAGCAGGAAGAGCTCAGCCTTGGACACAACGTTGTAGCGTGCGTCATCAAGTCCGTAGTCGTCTGCGTAAATTGCAAAAGTACGTGCGCTTCCACCGTATGCTATCATACAGCAGTTCTCTATGGGAGCCGCGGGAACGTTATTTGCTACTGCGTTTGCGAATATGCGACCGCCTGTGAGCGCGACGTCGGAAAGAACGTAGTTTCCGCTGAATCTTACAGCGGTATCCTTATATGCGTTTGTCGAAGCTCTCGCTACGAACTGAGCGATGAATACCTTGCTAAGTGCTGTTGAGGTTGCCGTGATAGGTCCTGCGTTGTAGCTTCTGATTATCTTAACACTACTATCGTATATATGGCCTACAAATCCTGCGGCGTCCTGAAGAGCGGTTATGTTTGTAAGATTAGCACAACCCTTGAAGGTCGTGTATTCATCATCGGGGTGTGATGCAGTGGTAGCCGCGGTAGCGTTTATTACACCTATGTATCCGCCGACATTTTTATTTGTTGATACGATAGTACCCTTTGAAACGCAATTGGTGAAATGAGAGTTTTTTGTGGATTTTCCAATATATCCGCCTACCTCTGTTCCTGATGCGTTTATATCGGAAACGGAGGTACAAGCGTCAAATGTCATAACCGCGGAAACGCTGCCCACAAATGCTCCGACGTTTGTTGCCGACGTGGTAACGTTAGCGATACCGGTACAGCCCGTCATGGTCAAGGCTGTTGCTGATTTTCCGAAAAATCCGCCAACGTTGCTGGTTACATTGTTCGAGTTCATATTGAGCGTCGACGTGCAGTTTGTAAACGTATGAGCAGCACGGGGAACTCCAACAAAGCCGCCTATCTCGGATACACTTGCCGTGGGAATGACGGTGGCTGTTGAGCTACAGCCGTCAAAGATTGCGGGAACGGTGTTAACACCAACGAATCCGCCGATATCACCCATAGAGGTGGTAATAGTAACGTCGGTAGAACAGTTTGTAAAGGTGTAGGTGTAGCTGCCTGTGTAGTTGATTCTTCCTACAAATCCGCCTATTTGAGTCGCGGACGTTGTGATACTGCTGTCCTTAACGTGGCAGTTTTCAAATACAACGTTACCTGTGTTAGGGTAAGGCCTACAAACGAAGATACCTGATTCTGTAGTCGAGAAGGACGCAGTCACATCGGAGAGCGTCAAGCCATTGACGGTAGCAGGCGCGGTAGCGCTCGAGCCGTTAACTATACCAAAGAAGCCTTGAGCCGTAAGCTTAAAATTGCTGATCGTGTGTCCGTTGCCGTTAAGCTCGCCCTTGAAGTGGTTACCTGAAATTCCGATGGACGTATCCCAAGTGTATCCACCCAGATCGATGTCATCTGTGAGTATGAAGTATTTTCTCGCACCCTTTGCGCTGTTGACATAATTTCTAAAATACAACAACTCAGATGCGTTCGATATCTGCCAGGGCTTGCTCGCTGTACCGCTACCACCTGCAAAGGAGGTCGCCGCCGTGATCGTAGCCGCAGATACGGGCGTGATTATCAAAGTACCCATGATCATTACGAGCGCTAAGATAAGTGAAAGAGATCTTACGGTTTTTTTCATAAGCTTTTACCTTCCATTAATGAAATTAGCAATATACAACCTATTATATCACAGCACATCGGATTTGTCAATGAATTTCAATATAAATTAATACGGTAAAGGGATATAAATGTGATTTTATTGTGCTTATCATTGACAAAGACGGCTACGGCGTGGTATAATAACGCTTAGAGAAATATTTGAAAAGACAAGGTTTTTTATGAATGAAAAAATAAGGATATTCGCCGTTGTCGGACCAACTGCGAGCGGCAAGAGCTCTCTCGCTCTTGAGCTTGCCGTGAGATACGGCGGAGAGATAATTTCCTGCGATTCTATGCAGGTATACCGCCGTATGGACATCGGCACAGCAAAGCCGACGAGGGACGAGCAGGCGAGAGTCAAACACCATATGATAGATATAGTCGAGCCGACCGAGAGCTTTTCTTGCGCGGACTTTGTGCCTCTTGCCGAGGCGGCAATAAGGGACGCGCACTCAAAAGGTAAGCTGCCTATCGTTTGCGGCGGCACGGGACTTTACCTTGACGCTCTTATAAGAGGACAGGATTTTACGCCGTCTATAACCGATGAAGCGCTGAGAGCCGAGCTGCTTGACTTTGCCGAGAAGAACGGAGCGGACGCTCTGCACGACGAGCTCAAAAGGATAGACCCCGAAAGCGCCGAGGCTATACACAAGAACAACGTAAAAAGGGTCGCGAGAGCTATTGAGATATACCGACTTTCAGGTGTGACCAAGACCGAGATAGATAGGCGCTCAACGCTTTGTGAGCCTCGTTTTGACGCGCGTGTGCTTGGCTTGCGTTATTCCGACAGGGAACAGCTCTATCGCCGCATAGACACAAGAGTGGACGAGATGCTCAGAGAAGGGCTTGAGGATGAGACCAGAGCTCTGTACGAGGAGGGCGTTTTCGCGAAAAACACGACGGCGGCGCAAGCTATCGGATACAAGGAGCTTCTCGGATATATCGAGGGCAGAGATACGCTTGAGGGAGCGGTCGAGTCGCTCAAAATGGCGACAAGACGCTACGCGAAGCGACAGATAACGTGGTTCTCGGGTAAGGACTATGTGAAAAACGTAGACGTGTGCGACGAGGGCGG
>JAZSNX010000126.1:0-11837 GCA_045536665.1 Eubacteriales bacterium | reverse complement strand
AACCCCCGAGCGCTGCCCGCAGGCAGCGAAATCCCCTATTGTAGCATAAAGTAACTTTGTGTTAATAAGGGGTGTTCCGCTCTCTGCGGAGAGCGGCTGGGAGGTCCCAGACCCCCGTGACCGTGAGGGTGTTTCGCTCGTTGCGACGAGCGACAAGCCTACGCGGCTTGAGCGCGAAAACTTTTGAAAAAGTTTTATCAAAACTTTTAATACTGGGTGCGGTGCGAACACACCGACAAATCCTAATTTGAAAGTCAAAGCAAAAGAACCAAACAGCGTGGTCGCCTCTCAACTTTTTTCGTCAAAGCTATTGATTTTTGTTTTTTCGTGTGATATAATACCTATGCAAAAGAATAATCACAGTTCATCTGAACAACTCGTCGTTCGTTGTCGGACACACCTTCGTGTGCTCGGGGATAAGGAAATCACGGTGAAAATCCGTAGCAACAGCCATTACCGTTAAAGTCGGAATGCTTATCGTTCTGTGGCACAAAAAAGGCTCTTGGGCAAAATGGGGAGACGGTGCGCTTTAAGGTCAGTATTTTTAGCTGGCTGTATTTTGGTATGGGCAGATACCAAGGAGCACTCGCACCCTCATTGAAGGGTGCTTTTCTTTTATCCTTTTGCAAAACAAAAAGAAAGGATAAAAATCAAATGAAAAAAATTATCAGAGCTATGCTTGCGATAGCTCTCGCTCTTATGCTGTCGCTTTGCATCGTCGCCTGCGACAAGAATGATGATGTGGCAGGCAATACTCCAGATGTCGGCAATACCGATATCGGTAATACTGAAGACGGCAATACCGACGGCGATAACGAGGACAACGGCAATACCGTAAACCAAACAGGAGTTTGGGAAAACGCCAAGTATCTTAAGGACACGACGATCGGAGAGGGGGATAAGACCCTGACCGTCGTTGTCAAGGCTGAGGATCAATCGATAACCTTCACCGTAAAGACCGACAAGACAACAGTCGGCGCGGCTCTTATAGAGCATACTATTATTGAGGGCGAGAACAGCCAGTTCGGTCTATACATCAAAAAGGTAAACGGAATTCTTGCGGATTACGACGTTGACAGGACCTATTGGGCATTCTATGCAAACGGAGAATATTCCGCAACGGGCGTTGATACCACAGAGATCGTTGAAGGAGTAACGTACTCACTTGAACGCACAAAGTGATAAAAATATAAAAAAGCGCAAGCCTTGGCTTACGCTCATTGAGTTAGCGGTGTGCTCAATGCTTGGCACGCTTATGTTTTGCTCCGACTTAGCTATGGAAGTTCTGCTCAATATCCATCTTGTCGGAATGCTGACGATAGTCTATACCATAGCCTTTCGCTTCAAGGCACTCGTGCCTATCTACGTTTACGTTATCCTGAACGGACTTTACGCGGGATTTAACCTTTGGTGGGTACCGTATCTGTACATATGGACGATACTCTGGGGAGTCACTATGATTCTGCCCCGCAATATGCCAAAAAAGGTAGCCTGCGTGGTATATCCCGCCGTTTGCTGTCTGCACGGACTTGCGTTCGGAACACTTTACGCACCCGCTCAGGCGCTTATGTTTGGACTGAATTTCAAGCAAACGCTTGCGTGGATAGTCGCGGGATTTCCGTTTGACATAACTCACGGCGTTGGCAATCTTGTAGTTGGACTATTGATAGTCCCCCTTTCAACGGTTCTATGCAAGCTCGCTAAAAAGCATTTTTAAAAAGAGTGACTGTCCCAAGCATCGTCTTGGAACAGTCACTCTTTTTTAAGTTATAGTATCGCGTCCTTATCGGTATTCGCAAGCGTGATGTCACTGCGGTAGTTCCACGTGTCAAGCTGCCACGACTTACCTGTGAATACAAAAGTAAACACTCCGCAATTAGGACAGCGAAGCACGTATTTGTTCGGTATAATAAGATTTGTAATGATATCCATCATGGTGAGTATCATACCGCCGTGGCAAAAGATAGCCACGTTTTCGTAAGGCTGCTTTTCAAGCTCCTTTATGAACTTGTATATACGGTCGTAAAACTGTTGATAGTTCTCTCCGCCGTATGCCGAGAAGTCGTAAACGCTCTTGTTCTTAACGTAAGGATCACCATACTCGGCGTAGCAATCGTCAGCTGTTCTGCCCATAAGATCTCCGACGTTGACCTCTCTGATAAGGCTGCTTCTCTCAACGTCGTCACATGGATATGCTATCTTTTGCGTTTCTATTGTACGGATAAGGTCGCTTGAATATACCTTATCAAACTTTATTCCCTCAAGTCTTTTACCTGCAACCATTGCCTCTTTTTTTCCTTGCTCGGTGAGCGGGTACTGACCCCAGCCGCCGTGCTCTCTCTTGGAATTGGACTCACTCTGTCCGTGACGTATAAAATATACCTTCATAGTTGCCTCCATCGTTCTTATTAAAATAATTATACTCTTTTATTTGCTTCAAGTCAAGTAAAAAAGTGACTTTAGAATAAAAATAAATACGACGTGAAACAATAGAGGCAAAAAGGTAGGTGAGCATATGAAGAGCATATGGAGAAAAACTGTGTCCATGCCTGAGTTTCCAAGACTTCGCGGAGAGCACGCCACCGACGTGCTGATAATTGGCGGCGGTATCGTCGGCATACTGACGGCGCATCATTTACGGGAACGAGGAGTGCCGTATATACTCGTTGAGGCAAACAAACTGTGCGGCGGCACGACAGGCAACACTACGGCAAAGCTGACCGTAGGACACGGACTTATATATTCAAGGCTTCAAAAAGAGGCGGGGCTTGAGACGGCGCAGGCATATTACGAGGCGAACAAGTTAGCTCTTGATAAATTCGCGCAGCTATGCAAGGATATTGATTGCGATTATGAGATACGCGACAATTACGTCTATTCGATACGCGACAGAGCGGCTCTTGAGCGAGAGCTGGCGGCTCTTGAGCGCTTGCGGCGCGATGCGAGATATTGCGCTTCTCTGCCCTTACCGATAGACAATGTAGGAGCTGTTTGCATACCCGACCAAGCGCAATTTAATCCATTGAAATTTCTCGCGGGGATAGCGAAAGATCTTAACGCATACGAGCATACGCGTGTGTGTGACGTTGAGGAAAACAAGGCAAGGACAAGCACGGGAAGCATACGCGCAAAGTGCATAGTCTTTGCTACGCACTTCCCATTTATCGACCGTCACGGCGGATTTTTCTTAAAGCTATATCAACATCGCTCATACGTTTTGGCGCTTAAGGGAGCAGAGGACGTCGGCGGAATGTATGTTGACGAGTGCAAGACAGGACTGTCGTTCAGAAATTACGGCGACCTTTTACTGCTCGGCGGCGGTGGACATCGAACGGGAAAACAGGGCGGCGGCTATGAAGAGCTTCGCCGTTTCGCCGAGATACACTACCCAAGCGCAAGGGTGGTCGCGCATTGGGCTGCTCAGGACTGTATGAGCCTTGACGGAATGCCGTATATAGGCGCGTATTCCAAGAGCACGACTCGGTGGCTGTGCGCAAGCGGCTTTAACAAGTGGGGTATGACAGGCGCTATGCTTGCGTCCGTGATGCTAACCGATAGAATATGTGGCAGAAAAAACGAGTATCAAGGTGTTTTTATGCCGTCGAGAAGCATCTTAAAGCCTCAGCTTTTTATAAATACGCTTGAGACCGCCTCAAATCTCTTAAGCCCCTTTGGAAAGCGCTGTACTCACCTCGGCTGTAAGCTCAAGTGGAACGCCGCCGAGCATTCCTTTGATTGCGCCTGTCACGGCTCGCGGTTTTCAAAGGACGGAGACGTCTTAAACAATCCGGCAAACAAACCTTACTTTTCTTTTAAAGAAAAGAAAATGTAAGCCAAAACCGCAAGCGTCTGGCAAAGAAAATCATAATACAAAAGTATTCGTCAAAATAGGATTTATCGGTGAGTTTGAATTTATAGAAACGGGAGGATAATATCCTCCCCTACGAAACGTGGAAATGCCAATGAAAAAACGTAGGGTAGGCTATCAGCCTCCCGTGTGTTGAAAGATGAAATTAGATCTGGCTAAACGTTTGCTTTGTGTAACGAACGGACTGTCGAGGACGCCAGTCCGTTCTATTCCATAAACTAACTATTCGATAAATCCTAATTTGACGATGTGGCTGTGTCATCATTTTCTTTTGCCCACCGGCAATATTAGCACTATAATATAATTCTTTAAAGTTCTTGAAGGGAGCTTGAGGGGAACTTCTTTCAAGAAGTTCCCCTCAAAATTAAAGCTAAAAAGCGATCAGATCCCCTCAAGGAAGCGGTTGACAACGAGCTGACGGAATTTAGGAGAGAGCGATGCAAAGTATGCTGTAAAGCCTGTCACGCGCACAACGAGATCGGGGTGCAGCTCAGGATCTTCATTTGCCTCAAGCAGCTTCTTTGCGTCAAGCACATTAATATTTATCAGAGTTCCGCCGAGTTCAAAATGGGTCTTGATAAGCTGTGTCACAATGTCAATTCCCTTTTCATCACACGCAAGCTTGGGGTCAAACTCAAGCTGAAGCGGCGCTGTATTTCCCCTACCGCACTGTACTGCCGCAATACCCGTGGACTGTGCCGTAACAGCTCCGTCGGTACGGAAATGAGGATTGGGATTCGCGCCGTGGGAGATAGGCTCGCCCGCGCGTCTGCCGTTTGGTGTCGCGCCAACCGTTGAGCCGTACTCTATGTTTCTCGACCAAGAAAACCACCCCGGAACAAAGCGTCTGCCCTTGGGCATCTCCTGCGCTACAACGTGAGAAACCCAGCTATCTGTCATTCTCTTCGCCCAAGCGTCCGCAAGGCTTCCGCCACTGCAATACTTATCCGCGCTATTCAAGATAAGTCGAATTCTTTCGTCCGCAAAGTCGTTTTCAAGTGCCTCGTAAAGCTCATCCCATGTGAGCATCTTTTCGTTGACTATTCTCTGCTCAATAGCTCCAAGAGAGTCGGCAACCACCGCAAGACCTGCACCGTCAAGACCGATCGTATAAAGTTCGGCGACCTCGGACGCGTCAAGTCCCTTTTCAATAGTATTCTTAAAGCTGAGATTCATGATAAGCTCGGGAGTTACGTCGTGAATATGGTCAAGGTGCAGGTTCACTCCTGCAGCTGTCACCTCAATAGCCTTTACAAGGTGTCCTTCGTAAAGCTCAAAGAGCCTCTCTAAGGACTTGTTCTCCTCGCCCTTCATATCCTCCAGAGCGCACTCGAACACCTTAGCTACGTTTATTTTTACAGTATCGTTCATCGGGAATTCCTTACCTGGAACGCACATCCAGTTACAGCCGACAGCTATTCTCTGTCTTGCCGTAGCCTTGTCAACGCCGTTCTTCATATATCCCTCGCAAAGAGCCTTGTCTGAGCAGAAGCGAGGCCAGCCGTTCTTGTTCTTCAGCAGATACTCAACCGCCTTGCGCAAGAATTTTTCATCACAATTCTCGTGTACTCTTACGGTTAGATTGCAGGAAATATTTATTGCATCAGCGCCTTCAAGAACGAGATACGACAGATGGTTTGTAAGGTCTTTATCATTCTCGTCAACGCCCGATATCTGGTAATACTGCGTTTCATTCAGAAAAAGGTTTGCAATAAGAAATACCGCTGTCTCGTCGTCAAGCGTTCCATTCTCCTTGTCCGAAAGATAGTATGGCAAAAGGATGGTGTCTATTTGAAAGCCTGCGCCGTCACGCGTAAATATACGCTTTGCGCAGTTGAAAAAGCATACCCACTGACAAGCCTCATGAAAGGTCTTGGGCGCGTCGTATCTTACGGTGCGACATACGTCAAGCATCTTTTCAAGAGATTGCTTTATCTCAGGACGCTCCTCACTAAGAAGCATCTCCTCGATCTTTGCGATATGTCTGTCAACAAAGCGGATAATGGAAAGAACACACTTCTCCTCTGCGTCGTAAAATGCCTTCTTATCCTTGTTTATCTCTCTATACTTGCGTATCTTTTCAAGAAGTCCGCCAAAGCCAAGACCAAGACCTATTGTATAATCGCAGGCAAAATGCGCGTCCGCGTCGATACCCGTGGTTATGTTGTACTTCTTCTGGAGCGGCTTCAGATTGTCATACGGAAAGCGCTTTTCGTCCCAACGCTTGCTCCACTGTGCCGTAACACCCGTCGTCATAAAGTCGCGGAGCTTGGGCTTTTTCTTCATCCAATCGGGCATATAGTGAATGTCGCCGCGATAGTTTACGAGCATATCGCGCCATCTTCCGCAGAGCATCTCCATAGGATCAACGTAAGCCGGGTGCGCGTCAAGCACGCGACAGAAGTTCTCGCTCATACCGTCAAGTCCGTAAAAGCTTCCGTTATCACTGTTGTACCACGGAATGACCTCGTAATCCTCAGGCAGCGGAACACTTCCGAAATCGTCAAGATCCATATGTCCGTTCTGCTGTTTTTTTGCGAGGGTGTGCTCAATCTTGGTCGCCCTCATGCTTGCGAGCCTATCTTTGTAAGTCAGCATAATTCTTCAATCTCTCCATTTCTTTATTAGTTGGTGTTATAAACTCCGTGCTTTCCCTGCCAATAGCCGCATATTTTGATGTTCCGAGGCTATGGTAAGGCAAAAGCTCATATTTAACTACGTTTTTAAGTGCCTTTATCTCGTCTCTTATTGCGCTTATTTCCTCTGCCGTATCGTTTACTCCCACCATCACGGGAGTTCTGATCATGATCGGCACGCCAAGGCTGTCTGCTCGCCTTATGTTCTCTTTTATCCTCTCGTTCGGCACTCCCGTATACTCACGGTGCTTCTCGCTATCATATATCTTAAGATCCGCCATAAGGAAATCTATGTTACTAAAGACGTCGTCGTTCCATATGAGCATACTCGTCTCAATAGCTACGTGTATTCCCTCTTTTTTGCACTCCCTTATGATCTCTGTCAAAAAGTCGCTCTGCATCAGCGGCTCTCCGCCTGAGAAGGTCACACCGCCGTCCGTGGCGTAATACGAACTGTCCTTGAGTATCTCGCTCATAAGCTCATCTACAGTATATTGCTTTCCGCAAAGCACTCTTGCTCCCGCAAAGCAGCCGTCCTTGCATCGTCCGCAGCCTATGCATTTTTCGGGATAAAGCATATATTCAGCCTTTGGAGATATACACTCGGGGTTATGACACCACCGACAGCTTAAGGGACAGCCCTTAAAAAACACCGTTGTGCGTATTCCCGGTCCGTCGTGGACAGAAAAACGCTGTATTTCGCTTATAAGTCCTGTTTTGGGCATACGTCCTCCTCCTATCTTTGCGTTAAGTATATATCTTTAGCTTCATCAAGATTGCCGTAATATTGCTCTTTTTTGCCGTTATATTGCCTCAAAGCCTTATATTACGCAATATTGCGAAAAATAGAATGAAAAATCGCAATATTGCGGTAGAAATGTTCATATTTCGGTGGTATAATAAATTAAAATATAGCAATTATCCGTCAATATGGAGGTGCTTATGAACGATCAAAAAAACTCTCAAAGCCGTACTCCGAGCTTTGAGAATATCAGCTTTGACGGCGGATTCCCCTGCCGTTTGAGAAAAAAGAATTGCAGTGTGGGTGAATTTTCGGCTCTGCATTACGCTTCAACGCTTGAAATAGTCATAGTTGACGGTGCTGAGGGCGTTATGTCTATTGACAACGTACAGTACAAGGCGCAAAAAAGGGACGTATTCGTTATCCCCCCGAACACCATTCATGCCTCCGCCTTCCGCCCCGGAAGCGGAACTTTGTACGTATTCAAGATCTCCTTTGAGCACCTATCGCAATATATCAACACAAACAATCTATTCTCCGCGCGTGGACACGCCATTGCTGATGTGCCTCACCGCCCTTCTCAATACTACAACGAGATATCCGACACTATACTTAAGAGGATATCCTACAAAAAAGAGGATATTTTCAAGGCTGTTGAGGGTATCATCAGACTGCTCAGTATCCTCGACGAAAGCATTGAGCCTGAGACTGTCCACGAAAAGAACGCAAAGGCTGAGCAGAGGATATTTGAGATAATGCAGTGGACGAGCGAGCACGTCACAGAGCGTGTAACCATCGAGGACGCGGCGGCCGCGGCGCATTACAGCAAGTACTACTTCTGCCGCTTCTTCAAGGAGAACACGGGAGTAACGTATCTGCATTATTTGCAATCGCTGAAGATCGACCACGCCATCAAGCTTTTGAAGGCGGGGCACTCCACAACCTACTGCTGCTATGAATGCGGCTTTGACAATCTTTCGTATTTTGTCAAGCTTTTCAAGGAGATAACGGGAAGCACTACCACCGAATACCGAAAAAAACTCCTCGAGGATAACGTATAATCGTAAAAATCCTCTTGAAATATAATAACTTTTGATATATAATATATTTAACAGCTTATTTTGGAGGTACATATGAAAATAACATTTGTAGGATCAGGACACGGTGTTCCCGCACCTGACAGATACTGCTCAGCCGCTATGATAGAGGCAGGCAGCTCAATTTACTTCATCGACGCTGGCGCGCCCATTATGGACGAGCTGCTTCGTATGGGCAGAAACATAAACGACGTGCGCGCGATCTTCATAACGCACGCTCACAGCGACCACACCGTAGGAATGCTCTCTGTGGCAAGTCTTATAAATTGGTATTACAAGGAGGCGCGCGTCGACTTCTACTCCCCCGAAGAGGAGCTTATAAGAGCTTGCGAGCATTGGATAACCGCAAACCACGACGGTCCTGTTATAGAGGAGCGTGTAAGATTCCACTCATATGAGAAAGATTTCGTATACGAGGACGATAATATTCGTCTGACCGTATTCCCAACAAGACACCTTGAGAGAGTTGACGCACCCGCCTACGGCTTTGTTGTGACCGACAAGCAGAGCGGCAAGCGCATAGTGTTCTCAGGAGACCTCTCTCGTCAGCTGGAGCTTGAGGACTTCCCCGCTATCGCTATGAGTGAGGACGTTGACGCGCTGGTATGTGAGATGGCGCACTTCAAGCCCGAGCACGTAACTCCATATCTTGAGAAATGCACAGCTAAGGCGGTATACTTTAACCATACGTTCCCGCTCTCTAAGCTCGATGCTATCCGCGCTATGAACGGCAAGTATTCCTTCCTCGTCTATGTCGTCTGCGACAGAGACGTAATAGAATTTTAAGGGGACGCGGGGGATGCGTTTTTGAGGGGTCTTTCTTTCAAGAAAGACCCCTCAAGCTCCCCAAAGAACTTTAAAGAATTTATATTATAGTGCCAATATTGTTAGTGGGGAAGCTTTTTGTATTTAAATTATGGGAGGATAATATCCTCCCATACAGATGTATAACAAAGGTTATCGTAGGGGAGGCTATCAGCCTCCCGTTTTCACAAGATCACCTACCGACAAATCCTAATTTAGCGAATAAAACAAGAGGCTGTTTTAGCAGCCTCTTTTGTATGCTATTATATTGTTCTATCCCTCAATAACTTTCTTGATTATCGAATAAAATCTCTCAAACGATCTCTTATCGAGTCTTTCATCGGGAGAATGCAGGTCGAGTATTACAGGACCGCAGGAGATGATGTCCATATCGGGAAGCGCTTCGCTTATAAAGCCGCATTCAAGTCCCGCGTGTATGGTGGTTATTTCGGGCTTTTGTCCGCAGATCACCTCTGCCGCTCTTACGTATGCCTCACGAAGCGCTGAGACAGGAGCAAAGCTCCAGCCGGGGTATCTATTATAATGTCTCGCCTTCGCGCCAAGCATATTCGCGTATGCGTCAAGCTCCTCGGCTGACGCGTCAATCCTCGACTCGAACGACGAGCGTGACGAGAACACTGCCACGACTGCCTCCGCGTCGCACGTGATGATTCCAAGGTTTCTCGACCATTCGACTATTCCCTCAACGTTATGATCCATCTCAAATATGCCGTTAGGCACGGTACGCATAAGGAACACAAGCTTGCGAGCGGTTTCGTCGTCTATAACGGTCATATACGACTTTGTATCCACAAGCTGCTCGACCTCAAGGCGCAGCGCCTTATCTGACGCCGAAATCCCCTCTCTGAGCACCTTTTCTATATCCTTGCACTTATCAGCGAGCGCGGCAAGCTCGGACACGCAAAGCGTAGCCTCGCACTCACGGGGGATAGCGTTGTCCTTAGTTCCGCCGTAAACGCTCACCACCTTAACGCCGAGAGCCTTGTCAGCCATAAGCGTTGACAGCGCTCTGCCCATAAGCTTATTGGCGTTTGCTCTGCCCTTGTCGATATCCTCGCCCGAGTGACCGCCCATAAGTCCCTTTATACACACACGGGCGACACACTTAGTATTTATCAGCTTTGTCTTACCCTCAAAGGTGAGCGACGAGCGCTGACCGCCCGCGCAGCCCGCGATAATGAGCCTTTCGTCTGCGCTGTCCATATTGAGCATACGTCTCGCGTAGATACGGCTGTAATCAAAGCCTTTAGCTCCGTCAAGTCCGACCTCCTCGCTTGCGGTGAACAGACATTGGATAGGACCGTGACCGTCAACTCCGCCGTCAAGCACGTAGAGCATAACGGCAACGGCGACTCCGTTGTCAGCGCCGAGCGTCGTGCCTCTTGCTCTTATCCAGCCGTCCTCCTCGTAAAGGTCAAGCCCGTCGTTGACAAAGTCGTGCTCAACTCCCTCGTTCTTCTCGCACACCATATCGGTATGTCCCTGCAAAAGCAGCGCGGGAGTATCCTCATAGCCCTTCGTTGCGGGAGCGTTTATCAGCACGTTATTCGCGCTGTCTCTGTAGTACTCATAGCCGTGCTTCTCCGCAAAAGCGCAGAGATAATCAGCAACCTTCTCTTCCTTATAGGAAGCTCTCGGTATTGCCGAGAGCTCCTCAAAATATTTTATTAGTCCTGCATACGCAAAATTATTGCTCAACATAGCAACTCCTAATAATCAGAATTTCTTTATTTTCTTTGACAGGTCTATCCGATCCCCCGACATATCGTCAAGCACTCTCAGAAGCTTTCCCGTTCCGAGAGCTACGCACAGCACAGGGTCTTTCGCGACTCGTGTCTTTATGCCCGTAACGTCCTCAATAAGCTTATCAAAGCCAAATAGCTGGCTTCCGCCGCCCGTCATTATTATTCCGTGCTTAAGTATGTCACCCACAAGGTCGGGGGGCGTTCTTTCGATCACCGAGCAAATGGTGTCAAGTATGGCGGATATCGGCTCCATCATAGCCTCGAGCATTTCCTTTGAGGATAACTCAACGACCTTCGGAAGTCCCTGAACGAGGCATCTGCCCTTGACCTCCATAGTCTTTGCCTCTCCGTGCTCATACACAGCGCCTATCTTTATCTTTATCTGTTCAGCGGTGCGCTCTCCGATAGTTATATTATGCTTGCGTCTGACGTATCGCATTATTGCCTCGTCAAACTTATCGCCCGCTATCTTTTTAGACTCCGACACGACCACACCGCCAAGGGATATGACCGCAACGTCGGTAGTTCCGCCGCCTATATCCACTATCATATGTCCGACAGGGCTGGTTATATCCACGCCCGCGCCTATCGCCGCCGCGACGGGCTCCTCGACGAGAAAGGTCTTTCTCGCGCCTGCCTGCGTGCCCGCGTCGATAACAGCTCTTGTCTCTACCTCGGTGATCCCCGTAGGAACACATATAACGACTCTCGGCTGTCTCAGGGCGTTGCCGCAAGCTCTGCGTATGTAGTACTGTATCATCTTCTGAGTTACGTCGTAGCTGCTGATAACACCGTCCTTCAAGGGACGAATGACGTTGATATGGTCGGGGTTGCGTCCAAGCATAGCCTGAGCGTCCTTACCTATTTTGGCAAGTCGGATCGTAGCCATGTCGTTCTGTGAGCCAAGGAGTTGATCATTTGGTT